>JBAYVM010000001.1:0-40973 GCA_041674645.1 Victivallaceae bacterium
TTCCTGAAATAGTCGGCAATCCGGTGTACGAATGGGTGCATCTGGATTTGCAGCGTTATTTGGGTATTGACACGCTGATTGGCCCGGATACCGGAGAAAAAATCTGGAATGAAGCCAACCGGACGCTTGCGAAAAAAGATTACCGCCCGCAGCAGCTGTTGAAAAAAATCGGCGTCGAAGTTATGTGTTCCACCGATGATCCGATTGATTTGTTAAACGAACATCGTCAGGTTAATAGCGCAATCGGCAGCGCTCTGCTCCGCCCGACCTGGCGTCCGGATAAAGCGATGAAAATCAGCGCTCCCGGCTGGCGTGAATATATGGATAAAGTCGCCGCCCGTTTCAACCTGAAACTTAACTCTGTAGCCGACCTGATTGAAGCGATGCGCCTGTCGCATGATTATTTCGCGGAAAACGGTTGTGTGGCCAGCGATCACGGCGTTGAAGTTCCACTGGCGGCGAATATTACGGAAAAAGACGCGGACGCGGTATTCAAAAAAGCGATGAAAAGTGAAAAACTGTCTGCGGCGGAAACAGAAACTTTCATGAGTTATTTCTTCGGCGAGGCCGCTGAACTGAATTCCAAAAAAGACTGGGTTTTCCAGATTCATATGGGCGCAGTCCGCGACATCCGCGACGTGCTCTGGAATTCGCTTGGCGCTGACTGCGGCGGGGATGTGTCAAATCATTACCTCAACTATTTGACCCCGCTCCGCACGTTCCTCAACCGTTTTGAAGACCGGCTTAAAGTCGTGCTGTATTGCCTTGACCCCGGACATCAAGCCACGCTGGCAACCGTGTCCCGCGCTTTCGGCAAGAAAGTTACGCTCGGTTCCGCCTGGTGGCTCTGTGATACGCCGGTCGGCATGAAACGCCAGCTGGAATATATCGGTTCGGTGGATGTGCTGGCCAATTTCGCGGGAATGGTTTCCGACTCGCGCAAACTGCTTTCTTACGGCTCACGTTTTGAAATGTTCCGCCGGGTTCTGTCCGATGTTCTCGGAGAAATGGCTGAACGCGGACAGGCGCCGTACGAATTGATGGAAAAACTCGCCATCCGCATCGCTTACGAAGGACCAAAAAAGTTTTTCAACCTTTAAGCGCGGTCGGAGATAATGACAAAACCGTTCTCACTGTTAATCAAACCGGCATCGTATGACTGCAATCTGCGATGCCAGTACTGCTTTTACCTGAAAAAAGCGGCCGTGTACGGCAAAGTTCAACACCGGATGACCACTCAGACGCTGGAGCGCATGATTTCATCCTACATGGCGCTGAACATGCCGCAATACTCATTCGCCTGGCAGGGCGGGGAACCGACGCTCATGGGCGTCGGTTTTTTCCAGCAGGCAGTGGATTTTATGAAAAAATATGGCTATGCCGGTAAACAGGTGTCCAATGCATTGCAGACTAACGGCACGCTGTTGGACGATGAATGGGGAAAATTCTTCCGTGAGTATTCATTTCTGCTCGGCATCAGCCTTGACGGACCGCCGGAGATGCACAATAAATTCCGCGTGGATGCCGCCGGAAAAGGTACGCATCAACGGGTTCTCGACGGCATTGAAGCCATGCGGCGGAATAACGTCGAATTCAATATTTTGACCTTGATTACCCCGGCGAATGTCGAACATCCGGAAGAAGTTTACAACTACCTGAAACAACAGGGAATCCAATATCACCAGTATATCGAATGCGTTGAATTTGATGCCGCTGGAAAACTGCTGCCGTTCAGCGTCACCGCCAGGTAGTGGGGTGAATTTCTGTGCCGACTGTTCGATGAATGGTATAAAAATGACACTACCCGGATTTCTGTCCGGCTGTTTGATTCGATTCTGTTCAAAATGCTCGAAGGCGTTTCCAATGTTTGTGCCATGAGTAACGATTGTATGCAATATTTTCTGGTGGAAAATAACGGCGATGTCTATCCATGCGATTTTTTCATGGACGCAAAATGGAAACTTGGAAATTTGATGACCGGAAACTGGCCGGACTTCCTGGCGTCTCCGCTCTATCATAAATTCGGAGCCAGAAAACGCCAGCGCGCAAAAACTTGCGCCCATTGCCGCTGGTTGTCAATGTGCGCCGGTTGCTGCCCGAAAAACCGCCCCGGACGCGGCGACCGCCCCGGCGAACTTTCCGCGCTCTGCGATGGCTGGAAAATGTTTTTCGAACACACGCACGACCGTTTTCAGCAACTCGCGGAAAATATTTCCAGGGAACGAAATAAGGCTGAAAAATGATATTTCATTTCTAACTTACTTTAAAAGTTTATCGCTGAAACAGGTGCCAGTTTTTGAATATTGAGATGTCCAGCCATTACAAGTTAGTGCCACACTAATCGTCATTTTATAGGTTTGTCTTAAATACACATGCCCCCCAATTGATTCTTTAGTAGGATTGCCATCTTTTGCAATTCCTGCGCTAGCACTAGCGCTACCATCATAGTTGACATTATTTTTATCTTTAACGGTAAAAGGACATGTTGTCATACTGCCGGTAGTCCAGCCGATAAATTTTCCACTGTCGAAAGTAACTGCAAATTCAGCTGTCCCGCTCATAGTCGGCGACGTGACAGTTTGCCATCCGGAATCCTGAAGGCTTTCTATATATTCGACGAATAATAATACTGGCGAAATGCTAAAAGATAAATTTCCTCTTTCTTGCCAGTCACAAAAATCCACGTCTTTTTCAGAAAAAAATGGTTTATTGTTGTTACATGAAGTTTGAAATAGTAAAAACAATAGAGAAACTAACATGAAGTAAAATATTTTCATTTATCACAATTCTCCCCTAAAATTTATGCTTTATTGCGCTTACCCCCTTAGCTTGTACCACTTTTTCTAGATTGGTGTAAAAGCTCTGCCTCACTATAGTCATTAGTTCGCGGAATTCAAGTCCGCCCGTATACCTCCATCCGGCGTTATGTAAAGTGCAATATATCTGCACTAAGCGTGAATTTTAAGTTGTAATATTTTTATTTGCAGCCATTTATAAGATTTGCATTGTAATCATGAAGGCTGAAAAATGAAAAGGTTAAAGCTTGTCGCCGAGCGTTCCTTTTGTGGCGTTAATTTCCTTGTTCTTGGCTTTTTTTCTAAGACCAAGCGGTATCCAGCCGGAATTATATCTGTTAACAAGAAAGTAGTTAAATATAACCCAGTCGTCATTTTTTTTCTCTAGCATGGCAATAGCAACAAAATCATTATTCCCTTTATCATGAATTCCAATATACATATCCTTCATTCTGAGAAAAATCCACTTTGAACCCTTAATCTGGAATCCTTCTGCAGTCATTATAATCATTTTTTTATTTAATTTTTCTCCAGGTTCCAGCCATTCATTATCAGACAGGACTGCGCCACCTGAAGTATAATTATTGCGGATATAGGTTGCCGTTGCCATAACAATCCTGGTTTGGTCAGTATCTCCATCTGTATACAAAAAATTAATATTCTTCCCAAGATGAATATTAAAGACTAAAAGAGTAACTACAATCAATAAAACAAATATACCTGCTCCTAGCACAATTTTTGTTCCCATAACCAATACTCCCCTGTTATGCATTCCTATTCATAATTTCAAGCGCCTGCCTTATTTCGTTACGGGCTCTTTTCTATTTCCAGCTTTATCTTTTGGCGCACGTTTTTCTCTATTATTGATCTCTTGCTGAACAGCGTTTAATTGTTGCAATGAGCCTTGTCCTCGTTGAAACTCTTTCTCTAATCTATTCTTTAACTGTAATAATTCAGAGAGAGGCATGTCAGATAACGAAGTCTTATTAAGTTCTCGTCTTGCCGCCTGATCGTTAATATCTACTAATGTAAATTGACAAAATACTTCCATTGATAGAAACCTGATTGATTTGTCTGATAAATGGTTAGGTTGTAGTACCGTGAATTTTTGGTAAAACATTTTATCGTCTGGCAGACTTTCGCCACTTTGTGATTGCTCGTAAAACTTCATGAATAACATTTCTTTGTTGATTAGAAAAGACTGCTTTTGATATGTTGCCAAAATTAGTTCATATGATGATGGAATATTGTGATTGAATCTCCAAGAGTTACTGAATCTCTCACAAGGAATAACATCGATTCTTATTGTATATTTCCCCGTAGGATTATGCTGTAAGAATAAATAAATATAACATTCTGTCTGTGACTTTCCCAACACATGCTCCCAGAGTGGCAATTTAACAGGAACTCCAGAATCATTGATTTTAAAAGTGATTTTTACTTTTTTATCTTTTTCCAACATTCCAGAATATTTTAAATGCCATTTCAAACTCAATGCAAGCGGGTTATAATAGTCTGGAATATAGTCAACGACAACGTTGGGTTCGGCATGAATATTGCAGAACAATCCGACAAACAACATTATAGATAAAAATGTGCTTTTTTTCATTTCTTCTTCTCTTTTGATAAAACCGTTTGTAAATCACTTCTTTTGACCAACGAAAACACTAAATCTGCCATGGACATTCTCAACGAACGCTAATGCTGTTTCGGTAAGACTTTATTCCTTTCCCATATGACGCTTCTTTCTTTACCCAACAATAGTTCTGATATGTCTTTCGAAATTAGGATTTCTTCTTTAAAGCTTCCATTATGCTTTAAAGCAATTTCTATTAACATAATAATTTTATCTTTTTCTTTCTGGTAAGTTATTTTGTTTACACCATATGCGCTGTGTCCGCACAATCCAGATATTACCAGATAATCATTGTTATCTCTTTGGTTTTCAACGACTTTAAAATTGAAAATATATTTTCTTTCCAAAATCATATCATTAATACTGCATCCACTTAACAACATTCCACCAATGATGATTATAATTTGATATATTCTTCTATTCAACAACGCCATGATTACTTTCTCCGTTTCTCAATGAAATCATCCGCAAGCCCCTGAATTTAACCAACGAAACCACAAACGCTAAAGTTTTGTCCCGAATTGCTGTCGCTCAGGGATTCTCCGAAAGCCGCCATTGTCACGCCCTATTGCTTACCATTTTCAGTGCCTGACCTAAAAGCCCTTATTTCCCGCCATAGAAAAATCACAAAGACAATAATGACGACATAAACAATTAAGATACTCCGACCAAGTAAATCACAAAGATTTACTGTAATCAAATTTCCGCCTTGTAAAAATTTAAGGTCTGAATCTCCAGTTCGGAGAAAATGTCGAAAACACAATTGGAAATTAGAGGGGAACTGCACCACTCCCAATACAATGCCAGCCAGAAAAAGAGTTATATTTTTATTTTTCATCATTGCCTCTACATTTTTTGTTCATCAGCAGAGCAATAATTGTAAGCGGCCAGATAAAAATGAGAATGAAGCAGGCAATACCCAACATTCTCGCCAAAGGAACAATATTTTCCGGAGAAAAATTAAACCATAAAACCAAATAATTCAGTATGCTTCCAGCCACAACTCCGAAAACGAACCAAAATCCATTTAAGAGCTTTGCTCTCACTTCCGTTCTGTGAATTGACTCAGACATTCTTCCCTCCCGGTTTGAATATAATTTGTATTATTTTATGAAATTCCTTACGCGATGTTATCTCACTGTTTTATATCTAATATTATTCGAAGACTTGGTCTTGTAAGTGTTCCTTATATTTTATCTCAAATGAAAACGGAACCGTTTCCGCTCCCACCCGATTAATTCCAGACCTCGGGATAGCCAAGCGGGTCGGAGGTCGGCTATTTGCCCTGCTCTGCGCGATAGTTTCGGAACATAAACGCATAGACAAGTCCTCCAAAGTAAAGCAATTTCACAGATTTATTTTACACTGGGAAAAAAGGTTATCAACACGATTAGAGAAAATATGGATTAATTTTCTCCGGTGTAGCGTTCTCTGCGAAAACATCTTCCTGTTAGTGCGGTTTGGCAGTCGCCTGGATGCCAAATTTGGAAAAACGCCCCGTAGAGCGAGGTCACTACACCGTTTTGCCGTCGGTTTAAGGCTAAACCTGACGCTACTTTAACAACGAAATGCTTTTTGCGCTCGGAGATTGCAAGCTACATATCAGTTTCGCTGAAAAATGAAGAACGGCACAGGAGCGTCAAAAGTTTGATCAGCCCTGGTAACGGGGGAGGCGAATAGTAAAAATGCTGCCTCTGCCGAGTGTGCTTGCAACGCTTACTGAACCGCGATGCAGTTGAGCAATGTGTTTCACAATGGACAGCCCAAGGCCGGTGCCGCCGAGTTTGCGGCTGCGAGCCTTGTCCACGCGGTAAAAGCGTTCAAACAACCGGGGAAGATGTTCCGACGCGATGCCGCAGCCGTTGTCCGCCACCTTGATCAATATGTCATTGCCGTCAGTATTGATGCTGGCGGTGATAACGCTGTCATCACCGCTGTATTTTATGGCATTTTCAATCAAATTGACTACGGCTTGTTCCAGCAGTTGACAATCGCCCTGCACTTTGAGGTTGTCGTCTTTTTCGAAATTGAGTTCAATCTTCCGGCCTTCCGCCCGTTCTTTGCACAATTCAATGGCTGTGCCGACCGGACCGGAAAGTTTGAGCACGGTGAAATCTCTTTCCGAAGCGCGGGTTTTCTGTTCCAGGCCGGATAAACTTAAAATATCTTTGACCAGCGCGTTCAGACGGTCAGTGTGTTTGGTGATGATATTCATGAATTTTTCGGCGTTTTCCGGTTCATTAATCGCGCCTTCCTGAAGGGTTTCCACCGCTCCGCGAATAACCGTCAACGGAGTTTTTATTTCATGGGAAACGTCGGCAATGAAATCCCGCCGGAAGTTTTCCAGTTTTCTAATCTGAGTAAAATCTGACAGCACAATCAGGGTGCCGAAAATCTGATTCTGATTCATTTTCAGCACGGTTCCGCGCGCCCGGATGGAACGTTCCTGAACATTAAATATGGTTACTTCGGTTTCAAGCGTCTTTTTTTCGCGAAAAATCTGTTCCACGAAATCCTGCAGCGGACGATTGCGCACCACGCCGTAGAAAGAGAGTCCGACGGCATTTTCCGGCAGGTCGAACATTATTAAAGCGGCGTTGTTGATGTCCAGAATGTTTCCATCCAGCCCCAGGGCGATAACGCCTTCGGTCATACTGGAAAATATTGCGTCCCGTTCATTTTTTTCCCGGGTAATCTCATCAATGCGGTATTTCAACTGTTCCGCCATATTGCTGAGGGAAAGCGCCAGTTCACGAATTGCTCCTTTTTCCGGGATTGGCAGTTTAATATCCAAATTTCCGGCGGCAATTCTGGCGGCATTAAATTTCAGGCTTTCAATCGGTTTACTGATGCCGCGGACAATAGAGTAACTCAGTCCGCTGGTAACCAACGCCACCAGCAAACCGACAATAATTATATCCCGCCGGGCCTGCCGGATAACATCATCAATTGATTTTAAGGAAACCGCCGTACGAAGCACATAAGCTTTTCCGTCAACCTCAATCGGAATTGCCGTATAAACCATTCGGGTGGAAAGCGTCGCGCTGTAGCGCACAGAGCTGCCGGGAATTTTCTCGCCAAACGCCGTCGCGATTTCCGGACGTTTCAAATGATTACCCATTTTTTCCGCGCTTTCCTGGGAGTCAAACAAAACTTTCCCGTCAGCGGCGATAAGCGTTATCCGCGTGTCAATTAATTTGTCAATCCGGTTGCCAAACTCATCAATGGCGTTAACATCAGGACGTTCCAGCAGTTTTCTAACTTCCGGCTCAAGCAGGTGACTTCTAATCAGCAACTCATTCTGAACTCGTTGCAAATAAATATCTTCCATTGACGTGGACTGATGCCAGATAAAACCCAGCAGCGATATCGCCACGGAAAAAATCAGTATCGGAAAAAACTGAAATGCGTCGTTTCTCATGCTTCCTCTGCTTGTAAGGCCTCTATTTGCCATCAATAATTTTCATTAAACCGGTATCCGACTCCGCGCACGGTATCAATCATATTTTCAGCCTCGCCAAGCTTTTTGCGGAGACCGACAATCTGAACATCCACCGCCCGTTCAGTAACCGGATAATCATCGCCTTTGACTTCATTTACAATCTGATTCCGGGTATAAACCCAACCTGGTCTTCTGGCTAACATGTATAATATCTCAAATTCAGAAAAGGTCAATCCCAGCGTTTTATTATTCAAAGTCGCTTCGCGTTTGCTGCGATTCATAAGCAACGGACCGCGCTTGACTATTTCCGGCATTTCCTCCTGGTCGCCATACTTGCTGCGTCTCATGACGGACTTGATTCTGGCCACCAGGACTTTGGTGCTGAAAGGCTTGGCCATATAATCATCGGCGCCCATTTCCAGCCCGATAATCATGTCCATCTCTTCGCTCTTCGCGGTAAGCATAATCACCGGAATCTGTTCCGTTTCCGGATTACTTTTCAAATGCCGGCAGACCGCCAGGCCGTCAATGCCCGGCAACATCAAATCCAGCAGAATCACGTCCGGAGAGAATTCCGCTACCGCTTTTAAACCTTTTTCGCCGCTGTCCACAATCTTAAGCTGATCGTAACCTTCTTTCTTCAGGTTGTAACGAATCAGCTCCTGAATGTCTTCCTCGTCTTCGATAATCAGTATTTTTTCTTTCGCCATAATCTTCATTCCTGTATAATTGAACATTTTATTTACTTTACTCTAATATAATAATCCCGGTTTTTTAGATTCAGATGACACAAATGTTAGAATAAGATTAAAACTGCTTTTATTTTGTGCTCACGTCGTTTATTCATCTATTAAAATCAATGAATTGCGACATCCGGCGCCACATTGAAAACGCCAAATAAAAATTCCCTCATACGCGCCCTTCAGACTAATGGGTTGAATTCTTGCATTTTCTCATTCATTATGTTATATTCGGACATCGTGAGTTAAATAACTTAAAAGAATGGAGTCAAACCATGAAATCAAAAATCACCATCATTTCTCTCCTGGCTGCCGGAATCGCATTTTCTACAATCGCTGCCGACACCGCGCCAACCAAAGAAGCAACCACGACACCAGCTCAGGAAAAAGTTATTCCGGCAAAAGTTCAATGCGCCAGAATAGACATTGACGGTAACAAAGACCAAATCAATCTGAAACCAGTCAAGGGAATGGCCAACGCCAGCTGGTTGAAGGAAAAAGATCTCGTTACAAAATCCCTTTATTCCTACTCAAAACCGTTGACTGGCGAAGCTTGGGAAGATATGGAAGTATCGTTTATTCCAGACAAAGACGGAATCGTGATTTTAAAACTCATGAGCAGGTGGTATAAGCCCAAAGGTGAAAAAAAGAATATTCCGATATTGGTTGAATTCGATGAAGTTCAGCTTACCGGGGCCGAATTGAAAAATGGCGGGTTTGAACAGCTTGATGAAAAAGGCAAAGTTGCTGACTGGAATTTGAAAGGCGATTTAATTAAAGGCAGAGCTCAAGCCGGCGACAACTCCATCAAAGTATGCACCAAGAATCTGGCTTCTCAGGCTATAAAGGTCACGAAAGATCAGCAAGTAACCATCAAAGCAAAAGTTAAAAAAGCAGAATAACGTTTTATTGCTGTCACACTTGGACTCTTACTCGTAACATCATGGGTAAGAGTCTTTTTTCGTAACCTTCACTGTCTTCGCAATCTAAAGTTTAAAAATCTCACGCCTATATTGCCGCCGTGGAATAGAAAATTTGCGGTGAAAAACATTCCTGCAGGGCTGTATTGAAAGGCCAAAAATCAGCGTTCATGACCTGCAAGATACCCTAATTCCAAGACAAGAATTCATCACAAATCGAATTCATTATAATTTCTCCTTGTATGATTACAAAAAAACAAAAACAAAGCTATATTTAAGGCTGAATTTTAAAATATAAATAACGGCGGGCCGCCGGAGAAAGGATAAAATATGTTTTTTGATCCAATGTATTTGCTGTTTGCATTGCCCGGATTGCTATTTGCATTGTACGCTTCATTTATGACCAAAACGACGTTTTCGAAATATTCCCGCGTCATGTCTTCCACCGGAATCAGCGGTGCGGAAGCGGCGGCAAGACTGCTTAATAACGCCGGAATCCGGGATGTCGGCATAGAAATGGCAAACGGTTTTCTCAGTGATCACTATGATCCTTCCGCCAAAATGTTACGACTGTCTGCTGAAGTGTATAACGGGCATAGTTTGTCGTCAATCGGGGTCGCCTGCCACGAAGCCGGCCATGCGATTCAGGATGCCGAACACTATGCGCCGCTGGGCTTGCGAAGCGCCATGGTTCCGTTGACCAGTATTTCGTCACCATTGTCGTATGGGTTCATCCTGCTCGGATTCTTTATGAATTCTCCACAACTTATTCTGCTTGGCGCGATAATTTTCAGCGCAGCAGTACTGTTTTCCATTATCACCCTGCCGGTCGAATACAATGCCAGCGCCCGGGCTAAAAAACTGATGGTTTCAGCTGGAATAGTTTCTTCCCGTGAAGCCGAAGATGCCGGAGCCGTGCTTAATGCCGCCTTTATGACTTATGTCGCCGCCGCCGTCAGCGCCGTGCTCACTCTGTTATACTATCTATGGCGAGCTGGAATATTCGGCGGCAGAAACAACGACTAAAGCAAAGGAAAATAGAGCTGAAAAGCAAGAAAAAGCTGACGGTTAATGGAATATATACGCCCGCTAAATTACAGCACCCCCGGGATTACATAAATGTCATACTCAGAAAACCGCAGAACATTTTTGTGATACTTTTTTGTGTTAATTTTTCTCTTTGTCTTGTAACTTGTTTTGACATTTATTTATTTTAAGCGTATTGCCGGAAGATTTTAACTTTTGGCATTGTATCTGCTTAAAATGAATGGCATATTTTTCTAAAATTTAAGTCAACAACCATAAGGACAAGTAAAATGAGTTGCTTAACGAGAAAGAACGCGATTGCAGCCATCGCGGCTAATTCAGCCGAAGAAAGCAAGTGTATTGATGAAGTTGCAATCACCGATATTTACGGTCAGGATGTTTTCAGCTTAAAGGTGATGAAAGACTACCTGCCGAAAAGCGTGTTTAATAAACTTTCAACTACGATTAAAAAAGGTGTCGTACTGGATTCAAGTATTGCAGACGATGTGGCCAATGCGATGAAACAGTGGGCTCTCAGCAAAGGCGCCAGCCATTACACTCACTGGTTCCAGCCGTTGACCGGCTCCACTGCAGAAAAACACGATTCATTTGTTGAAACCGACGGAGAAGGCGGAGTTATTCTTAACTTCTCCGGCAAGAACTTGATTCAAGGCGAACCCGATGCCTCCAGCTTTCCGTCCGGCGGCTTGAGATCGACATTTGAAGCCCGCGGCTATACCGCCTGGGACCCTACCAGCCCGGCATTTATCAAAAAAGGACGAAACGGCGCGACGCTGTGCATTCCAACTGCCTTTTGCTCTTATACCGGAGAAGCTTTGGACAAGAAAACTCCACTGCTTCGCTCCATTCAGGCTATCAGCGCACAAATCAAACGCCTGCTGGCCTGTTTTGACGTAAGCACTGAAAATCTGCCGAACGTCACGCTGGGCGCCGAGCAGGAATATTTCCTTATTGACAAAAGAATTTATATTTGCCGTCCTGACCTGATTCAGACTGGACGTACTCTGTTCGGTTCTCCGCCGCCAAAACATCAACAGCTTGAAGATCATTACTTTGGGTCCATCAAGCCGCGCATCCTGGCCTTCATGACAGAAGTTGACCAGGAATTATGGAAACTCGGCATTCCGGCAAAAACCCGACATAACGAAGTTGCGCCAGCTCAATTTGAAATTGCTCCGATGTTCGAAGAATTGAATCTGGCAGTTGATCATAACATGATTACCATGGAAGTATTACGCCAGGTCGCAGACAGACATGGCCTGGTATGCCTGACACACGAAAAACCTTTCGCCGGCATCAACGGCTCGGGTAAACATAACAACTGGTCCATCGGCGCCGGAAAAATAAATTTTTTAAATCCCGGCAACGATCCGCATCAAAACGCTATTTTTCTGACTACGCTTTGTGCCATAATCAAAGCAGTTGACACTCATGCTGATCTCCTGCGCGTCTCCACGGCCTGCGCCGGCAATGATCACCGGCTTGGAGCTAACGAAGCTCCTCCGGCAATCATTTCCATCTTCCTGGGCGAACAGCTGACCGATGTCATTGAACAGATTGAAAAAGGCGGAGCAAAATCTTCCAAGCAGGGTGGAGTTATGCAAATCGGGGTTGATGCCTTGCCGCCGTTGCCGCGCGACACCACTGACCGCAATCGTACAAGTCCGTTCGCATTCACCGGCAATAAATTCGAGTTCCGCGCCGTTGGTTCCAACCAGTCTTGCGCCGGCCCGAATGTCATTTTGAACACGATTGTCGCCGAAGCTTTAGATGAAATCGCTTCCGTTCTGGAAAAAACACCAAAAGCGAAATTCCAGGCAACTCT
This sequence comes from Victivallaceae bacterium, assembly GCA_041674645.1. GTDB lineage: Bacteria > Verrucomicrobiota > Lentisphaeria > Victivallales > Victivallaceae > JBAYVM01. Next base: position 12,406 of record JBAYVM010000001.1, read on the forward strand.
TCAGACTCTGCTTCAAGATATCATCAAAACGCACAAACGTATTATTTTCAACGGCGACAACTACAGCGCAGAATGGGCTAAAGAGGCCGAGCGACGCGGTCTGCCAAACCTCAGAACCACTCCGGAAGCGCTGAAACCGCTTGTCACCAAAGAAAATATCGCACTTTTTGAAAAATATAAAGTTTTCTGTAAAACAGAAGTGCATTCCCGTTATGAAGTATTCTCTGAAGAATACAAGACGAAAATTAAGATTGAAGGTGAACTGGCGTTAAATATGGCACAAACCATAATTCTGCCGGTGGCAATAACGCAACAAAGCCAGATTGCAGCTAATATCGGTTCTTTAATTACTCTCGGGTTTAAAAGCGGCGTAGAAAATCAAAAAGCCATTGTGGAAAAAATCGGATCTCTGATTGACGATATGTGCAAAAATTGCAGCACTTTGGAAAAGGGAATTGCCAAAAAAGCGCCAGCTTCAATTATCGAAGCAATGGGAGCTCTTAGAAAATCAGTTGACACTCTGGAACTGATTATTGATGATGAGTTATGGCCATTGCCAAAATATAGCGAAATATTGTTTATCTACTAAACTTTTCTTACGCTTAAAGGAATCCGTCAGACGACGGATTCCTTTTTTTTGCTCTAATCAGATAGATTTATAAGCGTCAATGCTTTGCAATAAAATCCTTCCAATTTTTATTTTCTGCAATAAAACTAAAAATCTGTTCAGACTTATATTCCGGATGTCCAATAGAGTCTTTTTGCTGTTGAATATAAAGTTCAGTCCATAAGGGATGAGTAATAATGGTCTTGCTCTCAGGAATAACAATTGGATCTCGCAATGATTTGGGAATATAATCCGGAATATAATTCGTAACAAATCGCTCCCAATGCGGCAAATCAAAACCTATATGTAATTTTGCATCTTGAGCCAGGTAAATCATATCAAGCCCCAAACGCCAATTCAAATATTCATGATAATACAAATTGCTATAATCTTTAATGCAGTCGTAACAGGCAAGAAAACAATTATGATTATCAAACATTTTTTTTACTTTTGAATCTGATTCCATGCTATAAACATCCAATAAATGCTTGCGTATCAATTCTGAATTTTGAAATAGATAATTACAAAAGCCAGAACCGTTTTCCATCGTATCGGAAAAGAAAATTTCTCCCGTTTGTAATTTTTTATCGTCAAAAACTACTCGATAATCAACATTTAATTCTCCAAGTCCTGTGTCTATAAAATCACACGCTGATTTTCTTAAGAGATATCCCATTGATATATATGCTGAGCGAACATTGGAATTCATAGGGTTTAAATCAATATTTTCAGGGGTTTCAATAAATCTGAAGCACAATATTCCAGTAGTTTTACTTGCTAATAAGCCTGCCTGCTGGATTTTTTCTGGGTTAATTTTTGCTTCACTTCCATTTTTATTATGAATCGCAGGAACTACCCAGGCGCCGGAATCACGATCTTCTGCAAAATCAAATAAATTCCCCCCGTTATCATTTAATAAATGTAATTGAGCTTCATTTGAAGAATGAACGGCTAGATTTGTTTGTGCAACTTTCTCGAATTTTTCACTTGATACTTTGTACTCAAGTTGTGACAAATAATTTTGAGCTACCCAATCACCACCGCCAGTATAATCTTTTGGACGTCCCTGCATGTTTACAGAAAATCCTAATGGAGTAAAGGTTGTTATAGTTCCGTGTGACTCATCGCTACATACAGGGCATTTATATTTTTCATGTCGCTCTGTAAGAGGTACTATATAGCCACATTTACATGAAAATATATTCCTAATATAACCTCGCCCGTCTTTGGCGACAATCTGTGCTTGATCTCTTCGCCAATCCACTAAACCTGTAATAGTATATAAAAATTTATCTTTAACTATTTGGCTCCCCGGGGCAAAAGAATTAATTGCTTTCTCCAAATCCCGGTCAACAATATTATCCTTAGCATGAAGCTCCTTAGGTTTTGCCAAGTACAAGCTCCTGGTTTTAGTCGGAAAACCAAACATAGGCAATACACCAGCATTAGCCAAACGTTCGCTTAGGTCGGGTTGCGGAAATTCCTGCCCACGAGAAACAAAGTCCGAAATTTTATTGCATAGTTCGTGACTAACAAAAGATCTGATGTTTTCCCTTGTGGAGGACGATATGTTTACGCCAAACGTAACAACATTAATTACCGGGTTAAGGTCCTCTGAATGAAGCTTAATCCACGTTTCTACATCTGAACAATTATCTTTCCAAGAGCTGGCATATCCAAATTCTCCATGAACAGAATTAGATGATGATTCTACAACCAAATGGCAAAAAGCCCGCCGTAAAATCTCCTTGCTCACCATACGCTGAATGATTGTTTTGTTGTCAATATCAAGATAAAGTGGGCTGGGCGGAGCAGAAATCATTCTTTCAGGTTCAATGAAGTGCGCAAAATCATGTGAATTATTCCGCGCAATGGACAAAGCAAATGCCCATGCGTTTCCGCGACGGCCGGCACGCCCAATCCTTTGTTGGTAGTTAAAACGCTGAGGCGGAATATTCCCAAGCATGACTGTATTCAATGCCCCTATATCTACACCTGCTTCCATTGTTGTTGTAACACTCAAAAGATCAATGGAATATGTATCTTTGGCAATTTCTTCTTCATCTAAAAATACATCTTGAAAATAGCGTTGTCGCTGAATTGAATCAAGCCGGTCAGTTTGACCTGTTAATTCTTCACAATGCAGACGGACACGGTTATAACCATTGCGAGCTATAAAGCTATAGTAATTGTCATCTATCGGAATGTTTGACGCCATATCTCCATCAGACTTAAGTTTTTGAGGACAGTTTATGCAATGACCATTAGAAGGCTGAAGGTGTAATGTTCTGCATTGCGGACAACGCCAAACTTTATCGTGTTCAAGATCAAGCAAAGTAATAATTAAATTTTTCCCTGTTATAAGAAGTGGGTCTTCTGATAATGTATTGTCTGAACACAGTTTATCCTTTATCTCCGTCAGTTCTGGCCGCTTAACTCCTACTGCGGAAAAATATTTACTAATATCTCTTGGTATTCCGCTAGAAGATATTTGTTCATTGCCCCAAACTCTCTTTTTTTCTCCTAACATTCTAATAAAAGTATTGATATGTTGATTGTCCGGTTCTTTTTGATAACGCACCACTCCCAATCCTAATGCCTCAAATGACCGCCTTGGCGCGGGGAAAAGAACATTTAAAATTTCTTTTGATAATTCCGCTTGAAGACTTGATTTATAATCATTTAATTCCTGAGAGGGCTGGATATTGTTGTTAAAATAACAATCTGTCCAACGTAATGATTTATCGTAATTTGAATAAAAACTTGGCTTTGGTCCAGCGGGACAAATCCCTAGTTTTATTAATTCCTTAGTAATTGGAATTGACAGTTCAGATATAAAAACTACACCTAAACGCTTTTTTATTTGTTCAATGGCTTTGCTATCAGAGTCTACTAAAGCGAGATCTATTGTTTCTTCCATTATTTCTAATTTTTTAAGGGCAGAGTAAATATTTCGCTCATCTTTACGATTAAGATTAGAGATATCTTCAAGTTTTGTAATTATTTCTTGATGTTGTTTTTTTATTTCTTTTACAGATTGAAAAACCAATTGTCGCATTAAATCTTTAAAATGGTCAAGTTCAATTCCAGCAGATAATTTTGCCGCTCCTTGACGACTGTCAGAAAAAAGAATTAATTTTTCGTGGTTCTCAGAGGATTTTTGCAATGCCGAATAAAGAGAATCAGCCATAAGTTGGTTAACTTTCTGCACACCGGTCCCATGTTTATAAAACGGCGCCATCTGTTTGACAGATACCTTTTCTGCTTCGCATGATGGACAATATGCAGGATATTTATCATCTTGATTATCCTTACCATCACATGTTAAATAATCACCTCTGTGCCTAGTTCCTGTATTTTCAATTATCCCTGTAAATGGGTTAAACGTACACCTGTTCCAAGCTCCGTAATCTTGAATTCCAAGTGATTCTTGGATTGGCAAAATAAATTTGGGGGGATGAGATTCATTTTCTCCTGGAGGAATTGCATCAATAAATTCACCGTTGCGATCGAAGCCTTGAAAACAAATTTCCCCGCAAGTTCGGCAAATGGCCAAAGGGTAAACCTTGCAACGACATTTACAACGTTTTATAGGCGAGAGATACAATTTCCCAATCTTTCGACCGTCCCATCTATACTCTTCATTTACTTGATTACATTCTGGATTGCTACAAGCATACAACATATCTATATTACGAAAGAAATAATGTATCCGCAACGGCATTAATGTTTTCCCATTCTCTCCAGCAATGGCGATGATGCGCAAAAGTACTTGAAATGCTTTTTTTGCATTTTCTGAGTCCTCCCCAAATATCCATTCAACAAGTTCTGATAATTTTCTAGGGTTATTTTTACCGTTTCCGTAAAATGTTTCTCGTAAAATTTTGTCCAAAGAATATTTTTTAGCCATTTTTACTGAAATATCATGTGTAACTTCTTCCGTAAATAATTCAAGAAGAGGCAAAACTGGGACTTTTTTAATGTTCATTTCCGGTTGTTCAATTACTGGATTCGAGATAATTTCAAATTTATCCAGCTTGCAACCAAAAAATTGTTCTATAAAATCATGATTGTTATCTGAAAGGGAAGCGCTTGTTGCCAGAATTCTAACCTGTTTTGAATCGGGAGTCAGGCCAAGGCGATTAAGCAATAACCGCAAAAGTTGAGAAACTTCAGTTCCTGGAGTTCCTCTGTAGGTGTGCAACTCATCTACGACTAAGTAAAATATATTATCAGAGGACTCCTCCAGCCATTCTTTCGTTTCTTCAAAAATTGACGCCTCGCGTTTACGCATCAACATTATATTAAGCATAGAATAGTTTGTAATCAAAATATCAGGCGGAGTACTTAATATTTGCTTACGTGTCCAATATTCTGCCGAATCGTTATCAGTATTTATGTAGCGTGATATGTATTCTTCCTGTTCTTCTTGGCTTTTAGAACCAAATGATTCTTTGATTTTTTTCCAAGCTTTTTTTAAATCTTTTGCCGACCTTTCAGTTTCTTCTTTTGGGGTTACCCCAGTATAGCGAGCAAATGATATATTTTGACCAGAACACTTGTCATTGAACCACGCACGAGCTTCAGTAGAATTGCAGGTACGTCGCAAGCGTCCAAGCTGGTCCTCAACCAGGGCATTTAAAGGATAAAGAATTATTGCTTTTACCGCATGATGTTGCTTGCCAAGCTTATACGTTTTGTAATTTTTTATGAGATGGGCAAAAAGCGGCAGCATAAAACACTCGGTTTTTCCTGACCCTGTTCCAGTTGTTACTACAATATTTTTCCCGGAACAAGTAGCGAGTATTGCCTGTTCCTGGTGTTGATACAAATACTCATTGGGGAATAAACCAAGTTTTGCAAAATCACTAAATCCGGCAGGCAATTCCGCTATGTCTGAGAGTTTAGCTCCTTGCTTATAAGTTGGCATCAGTTCGAAATAGGGTTGATGCCACAATGCGTCTATCGTATCTTTACTGACATCATTAAAAAGGTTTTCCCGTTCTTGGTCAAGATGTATATCTGAAAGCGGAATACCCGTTTTAAGGTAACGTAAGTAATTGTTTTTCAAGTCATTCCACATCGTGATAGGATTAGTCATGTCAATCAGCTCCTTCGATTATTTTATTGCAAAAAATCCTCTTTAATTCCTGCATGTGTGTCTTTTCTACACCATCGTAAGTTTTTGAGTTAATCGTAAATTTTGAAAACATTTGGTTCAAAAATAGAACACGTCCTATTATAAATGGAGGCTCAATATCAAATTTCAACGTTTTGTTGTTGCGAGAATAATGCGCAACTGGAAGGTTATTGTCAATACAATGCATTACCTTTGCCCAAAAACTATCATTCACATCTTTTCCCAATTCATAATGTTTCCGTTCATTAAAATACACTCTTGAGGAATAGATTTTTTCTGACAATCGATATAAGCCCGGTTGTGGTGTCGCAACGCCACGGGACAACCACCGATCTTTGCCGGTTGGCGAATAGATCTGCTTGTAATCAGCTAAATTACATCCTTCCTTTTCAGAAGAAAATATACCAGGATTGCACACCGGAAAAGATTTTAACAACTTTGTTGTTGACGGATTATGAACAATAGGCAAGCCTTCTCCTTGTTCGTCCAGAGATGTTTTCCAACGAACGATTACAGAAAGCTGTTCAAAGTTTGGTTCAATTTTATCTTCTATAATTTCGTCTACATTGATTTGGTTTTTAAGGTTTTCTGTAAGATTAATGCCAATCCATGAACGTTCTTGATCTGAATCCGAGTAAAATACCATAGCGGGCGACAATTGCCATACTGTTTTCCCTGAAGATAATCCGCATTCGACCAAACCAGACCGAACTAATGGATAAAAATAGAGATATAAACTATAAGACTCATTTACTCTTTTTACGGAAAAGACACACGCATTACAGATATCACGCAACTTTTCATGCCGCACTGGAGATTTTTGGGTACCAAGCCACGCCAAAAGTAAATTTTGTATTTTTATGATTTTTCTGTCCATGATTTATCCTGCCGGGAAAAAATAATCCTCATTAATTCCCACATCTTGTATATCATCAAAAGTCTCCCAAAGACCTTCTTTATTCCATTCATCATAAATATTGATAGCCTTCCAACTTTTTGCAATATGAGTTAAAAGCCCCAAGTGGGAATTATCCTCAGATTCAGTAGCGGCAGACGAAACAATCACTCGCAAATTATCAGGATATTGCGGATTTGACGCATAAGGAATTAGTTTTGTTTTGTGGTCAAAAACATTCCACAAGGGCTTACCCCAACATTCCGGCAATGCAATATTGAAGTTTTCGATTAAAAGGAAATGCCAAATATCCAAATTGTCGTGTGCCGATTCCCAAATGCTCTGCAATGATTCTTCCCAAAAATCTTTAAACGTTATCCACTTTGGCGATGGCTGACATAGTTGATAAATAGAATTTCCCAAAACAGAAGCCAGAAACACGCCTGTTCTAATGTCACTTGTAAGAAAACACCGTTCGTAGGATAGATTCTTAAGTAACACTTGGTTCATAAAATCACACGGCAAGTCAAGCAAATTATTAACGGACTTCATAAACTCTGTTCTATTTTTTGCGTTGACCATCTCCGCATTTGGCTTTTTCCTTATAATTTCAATTGGAAAAGACTCAACTCTATTAACCGGAGCTTGAACGTTGCCGGCAATCCCCACCTGTATTTTTATTGATTCAATAAGTTCTTCGCGCCGATTAACCAAATTTTGGTATTTCTCTTCCAGCTTACCCAGCTCTTCATTTTTTTCTTTGATTTGTCCTTTTAATTTAGTCAGTTCTTTTTTGACTTCTTCCTTCTCGGCTTCATGGCGTTTTTTAAATTTAGATAATTCATCCTCCAACGCTTTCTTTTCTTCTGCGACACCAGCCCGTTTCGCTTCAACTGAGGCCTTTTCTTTTGATAATACAATGTCTATATTCTTTTTTACTGCTTCGTCAATGACCGACTTAAATACTGGGAGAGCTTGAAAGTTTTGGATTTCATTCCAGTCAAATGCAAATGAACTCAGGCAATGCTTAACTCTAACAAAACGCTCCTTAGATAATACTTCATCGTCCTTGACTGTTTCGACATCTTTAATTCCTGCTTGGATTTTTTTCAATTCGTCGGGGCTTAATAGATTATTCAGCTTCCCCTTAAACCACTCTTTGAGTTGGCTTGCCGACATACAGTCTACTTCAAGTTTATGACCCTTGCTTGAAAATTCTGAAAAATCTTCGACAAGATAGGTTGTCCCCTCGAATAAGACGGTGTCGTAATTTGGTCGATACGACCATCCTTTTACCTCTTTTCCTTTACATGGTTCAGAATTAGTTGACCAGACAGGGCCACAAATACATTGAGTAGATCCCTGTTTTCTAAAAAAGAACACGTGCTCTTTTTTATCAGAAATTTGCGTTCGGTTAAAAATTTTATCTTGATTAAATTCTAATACACGTGGACAAACCCATATTTTACCGCCATCTTTTTTAGAAGGAAGAACATATAAATCTTTTCCGTCTGGCAAATCCGATTCATGCGAATTTTCTGAATAGGAAAATCTGACAATATCATGTTCTGCTATATTTGGAAAATCGCTACCAAGATTCGGAGCGAATACTCGTCCTATAGTTGGAAAGTGATTTTTTAATTCACTATTGCTCCAATACCCGTTTTTTGAGTAAAATAACACTTCGATACGAGATTGCTTTCCATTTATAAAAATAATTTTACCGATTGCAGATTCCATTATTATGCCTCCTTAAAACTTTATGAATATAATTTTCATTGTCAAAAACTTTTGTAGTGTCCCTCGTTACAAGCTCCATCCATTGACGAACAAGATTGCCCGGCTGCATTTTCTTGGTCTGTGCGTTCAATAGCTCAATCGGAATTTTTGAAAAATCAAGACCTCTTATATAAGTGCTTTCGCTTGTCACGCGATATCCATTTTCAGTAAGCTCCCATCCTGTTTTAGCGTCATAATCTTCACATGCTATTGGCGAGGTTATCTTAAAATGGATCAATGGCATATCAGCACTGTATTGCAAAAAATATCTCCCCGGCGGAAGATGCATTAAACGCTGCTCAGATATTTCCAATACTTTCCACTCTTTTCCATAATCGAACTTTAGGTTAGCCAAGCGGACTGTTAGCGCTGAATAATTTTCTGCCTCTAATATTGGGCCAACACCTTCCATCCATTCCCGATAGCCTAATTTTATGCCGCCTATTAAATGAATTGCTGGAGCTTGCTTGAACCTATCCGGAAAACGAATTTCCAGTTCAGTAATTTGAGCGGTATCCAGTGGATATAATTTCAGCTTCCCATAACAGTACGGTTGCTGTTCAAAGAAGTTCTTTAAATCATTAAAAAATGGAGTCTCATTTAAATATGCGAGAACGTATCTTTGATTGGATTTGCTGCTGATACATTTTTCTGATATTAAATTCCAATCATTCCAATTTATAGAATCTTGAATAAAAAAAATCCCTTTTTCAAGAAACGCGACATCTTTAATCAAGTCATTATTACAACGAAACTCAGGTTCGGAGTCTTCTCCTCCAGTCCAATACATTGTATATTCTTTTCCCAGCTTTATGTTTGGTGATGGACGATGTTTATCATCATACAGACCATCCCAATTCAAATTCAAATAAGCATAATACATCTGTTTTAAGACGCCCTCTTTGCGACCTTTATCTATATTCCGCCATTTTTGATAAATTCCCGGGGGAAAACTGCCTTGCCTATCCAGTACTATTTTTTTAAAAACATCGAAATCAATTTCATCGTCTTGTGCTAAACCACATTTGTGAAAAAATGAACCTAACGAATCAATATCTTTTTTGTGTAGCAAGGCTAAACTCAATGGATATTGAACATAGCGATGGCCAACTGAACTATGGGATAGATAAATAGAAAAATTATTCTTTTTGCACCATCTTTCAAAACAATCGTAAATATTCTCCTGCGCATCTCGATATTTTGCTTGTAATTTATTATCGTCTGAAAGAGAAAGTATTTTTCTCAATCGCGGATTATAGGCAGCAGAAGAACATAGTTCATCATTTTGCCTGCTGGATGCCGCTAAAAGTTGAATAGCGACAAGGCCTAAATACTGCGGAATGTGGCTTTCTGAAATACATAATTTATGCCATTCAACTTCCCTCAAAAAAGTGCAGGCCTCGGTAAAATATTCCTGATTTTCTATTGCTTGAATATCAATAAAAATTGACGCTACATTTGAATAATTGTTTATATTTGGTTTTAAAAAAACCTCATAAACCCAATCATTAAACTTCGTATAATTTTTAAACTCCAAAGACATATTATTGCTATCTGTTAAACTTTGCTTGAAAACTTCTTTAGCGAGATATGGCAAAATATTAATGTCGGCTAATATATTTATATTGAGCCAGTAACTCCTTCTAATGGGTTACATTAGCATTTCACAAAAGCTATTCAATATTATTTCCTTGTGTTGATTCAAAAATTATACTTTTAGTTCAATTTTTCTTAATCAGGCTGTAGAGCCAGGAAATTTCCTGAGGCCATAAGTCGGGGTCAATGGTTTCCAGCACGAGTGGAATTTCGTCAATCCGGGAATCATTCATAATGCGCGAGAAAACGTGTTCACCTAAATTGCCTTGTCCAAGACTGTGGTGACGGTCAACCCGGCTGCCGAGAGTTGATTTGGAGCCGTTGATATGCATTCCGCGCAGAAACTCAAAGCCGACATATTTTTCAAACAGTGAAAATGTCCAGTCGTAGCCTTCGTCAGTTGAAATATCATAGCCTGAAGCAAAAGTGTGACAGGTATCAATACAAACGCCTACCCGGCTTTTATCCGTCACCTGGTCGATAATCGCGGCTAAATGTTCAAACCGGAATCCGACATTGGATCCTTGACCTGCGGTATTTTCTATCACCGCAGTAATTCCTTCGGTTTCAGCCAGCGCTATATTAATGGATTCAGCAATTCTTTTTAAGCATTCATCTTCGGAAATTTCATTGAGATGACTGCCGGGATGAAAATTAAGCATCGACAATCCCAGTTGCATACAGCGCTGCATTTCGCCGATAAATGATTGTCTTGAGTGATCAAGTTTTTCCTGGTCTGGCTGACCGAGGTTAATCAGATAACTGTCGTGCGGAAGTATCTGCGCCGGCGTGTAGCCGTGTTTCCGGCAATTTTCTTTAAACGCTGAAATATTTACTTCCGTCAGTGACGGAGCAAACCATTGCCGCTGATTTTTTGTGAATAAAGCAAAGCCTTTAGCTCCGATTTCCGCAGCATTCAAAGGGGCGTTTTCAACTCCTCCAGCGGTGCTGACATGGGCGCCGACATATTTCATTTTTTATTCTCCTGGTTATCCGTCACAAATCAAACGTGATTACGTTAAAATAATTGTATCAGGCTCAATAACAACGGTTTCAATATTCGCAACTATTTCATTTAAAACATCGTCATATCCCGGCAAATGACGTTCATCCTCTTCCGCTTTATGCGGCGGAACGGAGGTTGCCGGCGAGTCGGGGGCGAAGACGGTACAACTGTCCGGAGTCTGTTCTTTAGAAATGTCAAAAGCTCCCATCTGACAGGACATTCTGATGGCTTCCAGCTTATCCATTCCAACCAGCGGGCGGATAACCAACATGTTTGTCGCCCGGTTGATGGTATCCATATTCGCCACCGTTTGACTGGCAACCTGGCCAAGCGATTCGCCAGTAACCAATGCCCGGCACTTAGTATTCTCCGCCACTTTTTCGGCAATTCTAAACATCATGCGGCGATACAGGACAGTTCTGAAACGCGGATTGCAGTTATCTCTAATTTGTTTCTGAATCGGCGCCAGGTTGCAAATATGCAGTTTTCCGGCAGGCTGATAACGGTTAATGACGGCGGCAATACGTTTGACTTTATCAATGGTTTCCTGAGGTGTATAAGGGGCGCTGTGAAAAGTAATAAAATTCACCCGGCAGCCGCGTTTCATCGTCATATAGCAGGCGACGGGAGAGTCAATTCCTCCGGAGAGCAAGGCCAAAACAGGAGCGTTACTGTTAACCGGCAATCCGCCCGGTCCTCTGATAGATTCGTAATAGACAAAGGCAAATTCCCGACGGACTTCACAATAAACCGACACATCGGCGTTATCCAAGTCTACTGTCATTTTATCATCATATTTACTTCCGACAACGGCCGCCAGTTCAATTTCTATCTGTTTTGAATCTAACGGAAAATCCTTGTCGCTGCGTTTAGCGCGAATCCGGAATGAAACCGCCGGTTTTGCGGCGAAAGCCCGGTCACAAAACTCACCACAGGAAGATGATACCGCATTTTTTAATTCTTCCATTTCGGGGTGACACATAATGACGGGTGAAAAAGATTCCAGTCCGAAAGCTTTCGTCAACTGTTCTCTGATGACCGTCAATTCCTGGCTGGAAAAGGTGGATTTATCTTTTTTCTCTATCCATATTCTGCCCCTGATACGCAATATTTTCAGTTTGTCCAGTACGCGTAACAAATATTGAATATTATCCACCATTTGACGTTCAAACATATTGCGGTTGTTGCCTTTGATGGCAATTTCGTGATAACGGCAGATTATTGCATTATACATTAGACTTCTTTCATTTCGATTTTATTTTGAATCCCAGCAGACGCAGGGCTTTACTTACTTCCGGATCTGCGGATTCCGCTTCAAACACAGGAAATTCACGCCGTAGCGGATAGTCTCCGCGTTGTTTTTCAAATGTTCCCGGGCTAAGTTTCAACCGTTGCCAATCATCTTTTACGTTATATGACACACTGACCGCCGCCAACAGCTTGTCCTCGCTTGAACCATCTGCCGGGATTTTGACGGATGTTTTTTCAGGAACAGGAACATCTGCCGGATACCAGTCTTTAAGCTCAAGATTAAAGAACTTGCACAGGGCGTTTACGCTCATTGCCGTTCCATTTGCCTTCCCGTCATACGAATATCCGGCAATATGCGGTGTTCCGTAATTTACCAGTTCCAGTAATTCCAAATCCAACTCCGGTTCATTTTCCCAAACATCAAGTACTGCGCCCTTTATCTGTCTGGCTTTGAGAGCTTTCTTCAGCGCCTGATTATCACAAACTTCGCCGCGTGACGAATTTATTAAAAATGCTGACGGTTTCATTTTTGATAAAAATACCTCGTCCGCCAGGTGGAACGTTTTATAAATGCCTTCATCTTCGAGCGGAACATGAAGCGTTATGAAATCAGCTTCATTTAAAATGCGCTCCAGGCTGACGAACTGTTCTGCTGACTCTCTGGCGGCGCGCGGCGGATCGTTTAACAGTACGTTCATGCCTAACGCCAATCCGACGGCGGCAACCTTGGAACCGACATTGCCAACGCCTACAATTCCCAGCGTTTTTCCCGCCAGTGACATTTTGTGGTCACATGCCAGGTTCAACAGTGTTGACGCAATATATTGGGCGACAGAAGACGAGTTGCACCCAGGCGCATTAGTCCATTTTATGTCTTTAGCATCAAGATAAGAGGTGTCAAAGTGATCAAATCCGATTGTTGCCGTCGCGACAAATTTGACGGATGATTCATCCAACAGTGACGCATTACATTTGGTTCGGGTTCGAGTAATAATGGCATCGGCATTCTGAACGTCCTCCGGCCTGGTTTTAGAACCCGGCAGATACAAGACTTCATCACAGTATGGCTCCAGAACACCTTTAAGAAACGGTATTTTATCATCAGCAACTATTTTCATTACATACCTCAAGTCATTTTCAGGATGGCGTCTCTGCCGCTCATGCCTTTTTTAATTCCGATTGTTTCAGCAGCGGCGCTCACTGCGACTACTTTAGCCTCCAGCATATCATCGAAGGTTTTTACCCCGGTGACGATTGCGACATGCTCTTGCAACCTGTCCGCCGTTGCCATATTGAAATAGCCGCAACCCAAAAAACCGTGAGCGGCTTTTATCAAGATAATGTTGGCGTTTTCAGTTGGAATCTTAAACCCGTCCAACGCAATTCCATCAATTATGATTTTTTCCATAACGGTAATCCTTTAATAATTGCTTCAAGTTTAACACTGTGAATATTGCAAAAAGGCAAAAAAGATGCTATTTTCAATCTTTAATATTCCATTTTTAAAATATAGCAAAACATAACAAATTGCTAAGATTTTAATAAAAACATATAGAAAAAAGCGGAGTTTAGTAATGTCAGAAAGCTATTTGCAATTTAATTTTGCCGACCGCATTGGCGGTTCAATGTTCGGAAAAGACACGAAAATTTATAAATTTGAAAAAATTAAGCGCGCCAAACGGGCCGCGATGGCCGCAAATCCCGGCGTCGTTCTGATTGATATGGGCGTAGGGGAACCGGACGAACAGGCATTCCCCGAAGTTATTAAAGCGCTCTGCGAAGAAGCGGAAAAGTGGGAAAACCGGATTTATGCCGATAATGGCATTCAGGAATTTAAAACCGCAGCCGCAAAATACATGAAAGAACTTTACAACGCTGAAATCAATCCGGAAACAGAAATTATTCATGCTATTGGCAGTAAATCCGCGTTGTCATTGTTGCCAGCGTGCTTCATTAATCCCGGCGATATAACCATTATGACCATTCCTGGCTATCCGGTAATGGGAACCTGGACCAAGTATCTTGGCGGTGAAGTCGTAAATCTGCCTTTACTGGCAGAAAATGGATTCATGCCTGACTTGGAATCTCTGACCGCAGATCAGCGCAAAAGAGCAAAATTGCTCTATCTGAACTATCCAAACAACCCGACCGGAGCGTCTGCGACTGAAAGTTTTTTCAGCAAAGCAATAGACTTTGCCCGTGAAAATAATATTCTGATTGTTTCTGATGCCGCATACGCGCCGCTGAATTTCAACGGCAAACCCTTAAGCATTCTTTCGTTGCCCGGTGGCAAAGACGTTGCTATAGAATTGCACAGCATGTCCAAAGGATTTAATATGACCGGCTGGCGTTTAAGCTGGGTTTGCGGCAATGCGCTGGCAGTAAAAGTTTTTGCCGACGTCAAAGACAATGCCGACAGCGGTCAGTTTGCGGCCATTCAGAAAGCCGCAATCAAAGCGCTTGAGAATCAGCAACATATTACTCCGGCGATTTGCGCCAAGTACGAACGCCGCCTGAAAAGCATGACTGAAACGCTTAAGAAAATTGGCTTCCCGGCGAAAATGCCGCAGGGATCATTTTATTTATATGTACAGGCTCCGAAAGGAATACAAGGCGGAACGCAATTTGCCAGTGGCGAAGACTTCAGCCAATGGCTTATCAAGGAAAAGCTAATCAGTTCCGTTCCATGGGATGATGCCGGACGTTTTGTCCGTTTCAGCGCGACCTTCGTAGCGCGTGGCGGAATGGAAAAAGAACAGGAAGTACTTAAAACATTTGCTGAACGCTTAAGCGATGTAAAATTTGTGTGGTAATTTTTAACCCTAAAATTAAGGAGACATAAAATGTCTGATTTGCAAAAGAAAATAACTGACAAGCTGGATGAACTTAGAGTTCACCTGCAAGCCGATGGCGGAGATCTCGAAATAGTAGAAATAAAAGGCAAGACCGTCATGCTAAGTCTGCACGGCGCATGCGGTTGCTGCCCACACGCGACTATGACAATTAAAAACGGACTCGAAAGAATTCTCAAAGAAGAAATCGACCCGGAAATAATTATCGAACGAGTTTAAATCTCAATAACCTGGAGAACAATTTCTCCAGGTTATAAAAAATATAGTTACTGTCACCAAATGCATAACATCGATTTCCTACTCCGCGGCATATTAAAGCGGGAAAATATCAGATTTATTTTTGCAGAAACGACTTCAACCGTAAGAACCGGTATATTAATTCACGACACCGACCCGGTTGCAGGAAAAGTTTTTTCAGAAGCCCTTACGGCTGGCGTCTTAATTTCCCCATTACTGGAAAACAAGGAAAAATACTCGATTCGTTGGGAATATCCCGGCGCAATTTCTTCAATACTGGTTGATATCAATGCTCTGTGCGACATCAGGGGAATCATCAAAAATCCGCAAATCATTGATAAAATCAATAATCCCGATGATATACTCGGCGAAAAAGACGGTTTTATTTCAATAATCAAGTCGGAAGAAGGGAAAATTCTAAATTCGGGAAAAACCAAAGCCGCGCTAGGCGATCCTGCCGCAGATGTTGCATTCTTTTTTTCTGTCAGTGATCAGATTGAAACGGAAATTTCTGTCGAAGTAAGTTTTAATTCCGACCCGGTTGACCCTGTAAAAATATCCGCCGGATTCATGTTACAAGCCATGCCTGGTTGCGATTATTCAGCGCTGGATGAATATCGGAAAAATATAAATTCACAAGCGTTTAGACAGGCTTTACTCAAAGAACAGCCAACAGAGAAAAAGTTATGGGAACTGTTAAGCGTCGCAACCGGAAAAGCCGTGAATTCATTGAATAAAGACAACCTTATGTATGAATTTGGCGTTTCTCCAGGCTTCCGGTGCAATTGTTCTTTTGAAAAAATGAGAACTGCAATGTCTGTGCTGGACAAACAGGAACTGGAAAAGCTTTTCCAGGAAAAAGAGTCGCCAACTATAACCTGTCAGTTCTGCAAAACATCATATTGTTTCAAAAAAACGGATTTTTGTTAATTCTCAGATATTACAGCTTCATTCCAGTTTTTCCGCCATTGAATCTGGAGTATCCGGTCATGGAAAGTTCACTGCCAGTTAATGCCCAAGGGTAATCTTCAGTTGAAAAAAGCCTTCCTTCGTTAAAACACTTTTCCATAATGTCATCAATTTGCTTAATTACGAATCTTTTTCCGATACTGTCTTCCAGTTCTGTCACATCCTGTTCCGGCACAGGAATAACCGGCGATGATTCGTGAGCTCCGTTGCAAAAAAGCGTTTGTGCCATGGCAATATTCAAATCACAGATAAATGTTTTTTTGTCGTGAACTCTGCCCAAAATTGCATTCATAATGTTTTTGCGCATTTCATTCGTTGTGTTATCTATTTTTTCAGAGCCGGATTCACGCTCAATTATTGTTGTTTGATAATTCCAGCGTATTTTCCCCGCGCTACCTTCAATAATCATATCCGGCCCGTAATGTTTTTGACTGCAATGAGTTACCAAAAATAACAGATTAATTTTATTGCCGGTTACAGCCCGGATGCATGCCGTATCGGCGTTTTCTATCTGCGGATTTGCGCGAAATAATCCTGCTTGAACAGATACAATCTGGCAAGATGTTTCAAATGTCTGGCCAGCTAAATAACATAACAAATTTACACTGTGAGCTAACGCATTATTGAAAGGACTGTCAAGAATCCAATCGCTGCCGTTTTTAATTTTTCCCGCCCATCTGTTCCGGCTATAATAACTTTCACTCCTTGGCCACAGTCCGAAACATTTTATGCTTTTCACCTGGCCAATTTCACCGTTTAAAATAGTCTTTTTAATTTTCGCGATTTCCGGTTGATATATGTGCTGATAACCTACGGCAACAAATTTTCCGGTTTCCCGTTCCACTTTCTGCATTTCGAGAATATCCTGGATTGTTGCGGCGGCAGGCTTTTCAATCATGACATTGGCGCCGGAGCGCATTGCCGCAATTGCCATTGGTGCATGCAGATTGATTCCAGTCGGAATAAAACAAACATCAAGCTTGCCATTAAATTCGCTAAACATCGTTTTGTAGTCTGTAAAAATACGACAGCCTATGCTCTTCAGCTTTTCGCATTTCTCTTTTTCTTCTTCCTGATTGATGATGACGGCAGCAACAAGTGCAAGTTTATTTTCATTACACGCCTGTATCAAATCTCCGTAATGAACATTGCCGAATCCGGAAACTCCTATAATAGCAACCTTAATCATAATTTTATTTCTCTGTAAATGTTATAATGTTTTCAGGAATGTGCCTATTTTTTCAATCGCAGTAACAATATCCCGTGTTGACGCGGCATAGCAACAGCGAATATATCCTTCTCCGCAAGCTCCAAAAGCAGTTCCGGGAACAACCGCCACTTTTTGCTCTTCCAACAGCCGTTGAGCAAACTGTCTGGAAGTCAGGCCGGTTTCGCTAATTCTTGGAAAAACGTAGAATGCGCCTTTCGGCAACAAACATGGCAGACCGGCGTCGTTCAACCCTTTAACAATTATATTTCTGCGTTCGCAATAGGTGCTCTTCATTTTTTCCATATCGCGCCGTCCGTTCTTAAGCGCTTCAATCGCGGCTTCCTGAGCGTTGATTGGAGCACAAAGCATAGAATATTGATGTATTTTCATCATTGCGTCAATAATATCCGCTGGTCCGCAAGCGTAACCGATTCTGAAGCCGGTCATGGCAAATGCTTTTGAAAATCCATGTAAAAATACTGTCCGCTCTTTCATTCCTTTTAAAGAAGCAATTGACGGCAATCTTTTCTCGTAAGTAAGCTCGGAATAAATTTCATCAGTAATAACAATCAAGTCATTTTCTATTGCTATTTCTGCGATTTCTTCCATTTGAGCGAGAGAAAGCGTGGCGCCGGTTGGATTGCAGGGAAAATTCAGCAGCAGCACTTTGCTTTTCGGAGTTATTTTCTTTCTGAGCTCTTCCGGGTCAAGAGCAAAACCGTTATCTTCTTTATTTTCAATCACCACCGGCACACCCAAAGCCATAGTTATTTCCGCTGGATATGAAACATAACATGGTTCGGTATAAATAACTTCATCGCCGGGATTTATCAACGCTCTGATAACTAAATCAAGTCCTTCACTTACGCCGACAGTAATTAGGCATTCCTTTTCTGGACTGTATTCAACTCCGTAATCAGATGCGACATATTTACAAATTTCTTTGCGTAAAGGCAACAGTCCAAGATTTGATGTATAACTGGTATGACCTTTTTCCAGAGAATATATTGCGCTTTCTCTGATTGTCCACGGAGTAACAAAATCCGGTTCGCCAACGCCGAGCGAAATTACATCATCCACACTGTTAACCAGTTCAAAAAACTCTCTTATGCCGCTTTTCGGCAAAATGGAAATATGTTCAGCAATTCTTTTTTTATGGTGAAATTTTGAGTCGTTCATATTCTTCCTCGTTATCCATTATCTTTCCGGATTCTTTATATTTTTTCAACAAAAACACGGTTGCGGTAGAAATAATTCCTTCCAGTGTCGCCAATTTGCCGGAGACAAAAGCCGCCACTTCCTGAAGAGAATTACCTTTTACTTCCAGCCTGAGATCATAATCTCCGGAAACTAGATAAAGATCGCTTACTTCAGGGAAGCGACTGATTCTTTTGGCCACTCGGTCAAATCCGCCATCCCGTTGAGGAGTTACTTTAACTTCTATCAAAGCCCGGACAGAATTATCATGAAGCGCTTCTTCATTAAGGATTGCTTTATATCCTTTGATAACATTTTTATCCTCAAGCTCTTTGATTATTTTTTCCACCTTGGCTTCGTCAACGCCAACCCTGACAGCGATTTCCGCTGTGCTTATTCTGGCATTCTCGCTCAGAATATTAATAATACTTTTTTTCACCATCTCTAATTTACTCCTGTGCTAATAAGTGCAAAACAATGTATATAAGAAAAATAAAGGCGCATTAAAAATCAGACTGTCAAGGACATCAAAAAAACCGCCCATGCCCGGGATTATAGCTCCGGAATCTTTAACTCCACAAGTACGCTTAAATGCCGATTCAGTAAGATCTCCAATAAAACCACCAAAAAACAGAATTATTCCAGGAAACAGCGGTGTAAACAGTGAATCATCATGATACATAAAATTAAACATTAAAAAGCTCAAAAGAATTGAGCTGGCAAGTCCGCCAAAAAAACCCTCCCAGGACTTCTTCGGACTCACGGAAGGCACCATTTTGTGGTTGCCATTTTTTAATATTATGTTGGATAACATCCCGACAACGTATGCTCCTGTATCTCCGGCCTTAGTCACCAGTACCATAAAAAGCAATGCCATCCGACCTTCATTATTATGTCCTTCGCCTTCCATGTAAATTAAAATCAAAAAGCTAAGCGGAACTGTCAACATCAAAATAACCGCTGAAGAATTGATTAATTTAGAAAGAGCTTCGTCGCGATCTTTAGCAAAAAGTAAAACCAGCCACAAGATTAAAATAAAAAGCGTCGGTAAAAAAACTAGATAATTTATGTCTATTTTGAAAAATAAAAGAAAAATTATCAATGCGCTTAATAAAGATGTAAAAAGTTTATATGAATTTTTGCCGGTTTTCTCAAGCATTGTCAATGCTTCATGAACAATACCAAAACCGGCAATCGTTCCGAAAACTGTAAAAATTTGTAAACCCCACTCTTTCCAGAAAATGGATAAAATAAATAAACCTATCAGTATTATAAAACTTATAAATCTGAATAAAAACATTACTTTCTTCCCCCAAATCGTCTATTTCTGCTTTTAAAAACATCAATTGCTTTTAAAAACTCTTTCTTATTAAAATCCGGCCAAAGAACGTCTGTAACATATAACTCCGAGTATGAAAGCTGCCATAACAGAAAATTACTCAAGCGCATCTCTCCGCTGGTGCGAATCATTAACTCGGGATCCGGCAATTCCGGGTCGTATAAATAACTGGCAAACAGTTTTTCATCTATTTTATCCGGACTAAGCTTTTTTTCAACCGCAGCAACCGCTATTCTTTTCACACTATCAACTATTTCCGCCCGTCCACCATAATTTAACGCTAAAACTAAAGTTCCGCCAGTATTTTCAGAAGTTTCTTTAATTGCGTTTAATAGCTTTTTGCGGACTCCTCCTGGAAGTTCATCAGTCCTTCCAATAGTCTTTATCCTAATGCCTTTTTCTTTCATTTCAGGAAGTTTATTGTCTATAAATTCTTCCAATAAACTCATCAGCGCATTTATTTCAGTTAAAGGTCGTTTCCAATTCTCGGTACTGAATGCGTACAACGTGAGGTATTCTATTCCGATTTCCCTCGCCGCATCAACAATTTCTTTAACCGCGTCCGCACCCTTTCTATGACCATCAACCCGTTTAAGGCCATGTTTTTCAGCCCAACGTCCATTACCATCCATAATTATAGCAACATGACGAAGGATTCGTTGTTTATCATCCATGAAAATAATCCTCTGCTATCATGCACAATGTATGGTAAATTGGAAGATGATATTCCTGAATTTTAAAGGTTTCATCTCCGGGGGCTTTAATTACGCAATCTGAAATAGTCGCGCATTTTCCGCCGTTATATCCAGTAAGCAATATAGATTTTACTTCAATAACAGAAGCTGTAATTAAACAATTATAAATATTTTGTGAATTTCCGCTGGTCGTTATTCCCATAACGACATCACCAGGTTTGCTCAACGCCAGTAATTGTTGAGCAAAAGTCAGGCTGCCATCAACATCATTAGAAAAAGCTGACGTAAATGCAGGATGTGAGGTTAAAGATAATGCTCTAAATCCATATTGCAATTTTTCTGCTATATTCAAGCCTTCTTTACCATATTTGGTTTCAAACTTACTTTTTAATTCACTATTCAGACACCGTTTTAGTATAAAACCTTTTAATAACTCTCCGGCTATATGCTCTGAATCTGCAGCGCTTCCACCATTACCGCAAAGAAAAAGCGTGTTGCCATTTTTAAAAGCTTCTATCATTATTTCAGAAGCTTCAATAATATTTGTTTTTATTCCATCCAATATTGGATAGCGTTCTATTAAGTCTTTAATAAATCTATTCATTTTCAATCTTACTTAATTGATTAATAGCCTAATTAGTTTATTTTATACCTTACTCTAAATGTCTATTTTTACAACATAAAGAGAAACTGTAAATAAACTGTTTTCTTGTTAATAAGTTATCAATAAAATTTTAATTCTTTTAATAAAACGGCAGGAATGAGAAAAACGATTAAATTGATAAAAAAGTTAATGAAGTTATAAATAAGAAGAAAATGAAAAATTAGGCTCTATTTCTACTTTATTAACACAATTAACAGGGTATAATAGTAATAATATAAAATGTATATAGTATAGAATATAACTATTAAATCTATAGCCTGTTAATAAAATACAAAAGAAAGGCAGAAAAGTAATTATGAAACTGAGTGTAAACAAAGACAAGTTTTTAAAAGCAATCCAGAAGGTTATAAATATTATCGGGAGCAGATCAACTCTTCCTGTTTTATCTAATGTTCTTCTTGAAGCAGAAGATAATAAACTTACCTTAACAACAACAGATCTTGAAATAAGAATTACAACTCAAGTTGATGCTTCGATTGCCAGACCTGGAAAAACAACTGTTCCGGCAAAGAAACTTTATGCTTTAGTCAGTAAGTTTATTGGTGAGGAAGTATGTCTTGATTGTAATGATAATCATCATATAGAAATAGATTGTGGAACCAGTAAATTTAAACTGTTAGGTTTGGCGGCTGATGATTTTCCAATCCCTGTTGAATTTATATTACAGAGACAAATAAAATTAAATGAATCTGATTTAAGAAAAATGTTAGATCAGATTTCTTACGCTGTAAGCCTTGATGATACTAGAAAAGTACTTCACGGTATATTATGGTCAGTAAAAGAAAATACTGTTACTGCGGTTGCTACTGACGGAAAAAGACTTGCTTTGGTTGAAAGAGTGCCTGATTATTTTAATGGAACTGAAGGTGATACCATTATTCCATTAAAAGCCGCTAATGAAATTAAACGTTTACTTGATGGAGAAGGGGTTGTTAATTTAGAAATAGGTGAAAAACAGGCTTGTTTTAAAACTGACACAGTAAATCTCACCACTAAATTAATTGAAGGTAATTATCCTAATTACAGACAGGTGATTCCTGCTTCATTCAGCAAAGTAATTAATGTTCCTACAGTTCCATTACTGGCAAAACTTGAATTGGTATCACTTGCTCTTTCTGATAGCAGTTCGTACATTATTTTGAGTTTTAATGAAGATAAAATAAATCTTCAGGCATCAAGCAGTAATATTGGGGAAGGTAATGATTATCTTGATATTGAATATAAAGATAATAAGATAGACATATCTTTTAACCCAACCTTTTTAGCCGATCCGTTAAAACACAGTGATTCTGATAAAATAAAATTGAAGATAAATGATGGATTCAGCCCGGTAGCAATTGAAGGCGGCGAAGGTTTTATGTATGTCATTATGCCGATGAGAAACCGGTAAAATTATATTTAAGACAGCAGAATTTATTTATAAATGCCGTATAACTTCAAAAAGTTATACGGCGTTTTTTTGGATTTACTGATGATTAGAAAAATTATATTAAAAAACTTCAGAAATTACTCGGAATCGGAAATTACTTTTAATTCCACTATTAATGTTTTTATCGGTCGTAACGGTCAGGGAAAAAGTAACCTTCTGGAAGCAATCTTTTTTATTGGGATGTTGCGCTCTTTTCGCGCCTGCCAAATAGCAGATGTAAAAATGTTTGGACAGAATTTTTTTTATTTGGCAGCGGAAATAGAAAGAAAAAAATGGTCAGAATTTTTAGAAATAGAATATTCTGAACCAGAAAAAAGAAAGTTATTAATTGATGGTAAAGCAATATTTAAAACTAGTGAATTTATAAAAATAATAAAAACAATTATTTTTTCTCCTGAAGATATTACAATTATTACCGGAAGTTCTGCTAAGAGAAGACGCTTTATTGATATACTTATTTCTATTTTAAACCCTTCTTACCTTACTGCGCTTCATAAATACACTACCGCTTTAAAATCTAGAAATGCCGCTTTAAAATCCGGGGATGGAAATTATAAAGTAGCTGAAGCTTTTGAATATGTTTTAGCTGAAACAGGAGTAATAATATCCAGTTTAAGGACAGAATATTCTAATTTACTTACAAAAGAAGTTAATAATTTACTCAATGAATTTATTCCGGAAAAAAGGAAAATTGAAATTATTTACAATCCAAGTTGCGGAACAGATAATGTAAACGAATATTTAGAACGTTTTAACCGCGAACGAACGAGAGAAATTAAACGCGGTTTTACTGGTTTTGGCCCTCAAATAGATGATTTTGATTTTATCTACCAGGGAATATCAATGCGAAATTTTGCCTCTACCGGACAGTGCAGACTCATCTCATTATGCCTGAAAATGGCTGAAGTAAATATAATATCCGCATTCAACATGGAAGATAACAGTAACATTATTGTTCTGGTTGACGATGTTACCGGCGAACTGGATGAAATCACCAGAAGAATGTTTTTCAGAGTGATTAATAAGGCCGGACAAGCGTTTTTTACATTTACCGAAAAACCATCAGACAGCTATTTTGAAAATGCCTGTTTTTATAAAGTTGACAATGGAAAAATAAGCTGATATAACAGAAATAAGCTTTGTGTTAGTTTTTCGAAAATTTTACTTGCTTAGTTCTTCTTTGAGCTTTTCTTCCCGGATGACATCAATAATTTCAGCGCCGTAGAGCATTTTCATCAGTTTGATGTTAAAATCATAGAAGATTTTCGAATCCGGCCTGGTAATCATTTCTGCTCTGGAAAATTCCAACATTCGCTTCCGTTTTTTAATATCCTTTTCATAAATTTCCAAATAACGGATTAAAGTACGCGGACTAAGTTCTTCAAATTTACGTTGTGCAAATTCTTCCACATAATCAGCAGCGATAACTGAAATAAGATCGTTATTACAATGTTTCATTCCTAGCGCCAGCAGAAAATCTTCAACCATTTCGGTGCATTTAATTTCGTCGAAAATCGGGAATTTTACACTGCGTCCGCGGCTGAGAATATTCGCTGGAAACTCAAAATTTGAAGCAATGACAATACAGATATTGTTGGGAAGAATAAAACTTCCTCCAATATTTGTGCGAAAATAATACCAATTAATTTTACCCGGATCAATATCGTCAAAAAAAACTACAAACCGGTGGTCTTTTCTTGCAGCCAATTTTCTGATTAACAGTTCCAATCCTTTTTCCAAGTCTTCCGGCTCGGGAAGAATCAGAGTTAAATTGTCGTGGGCTAAAGCATGTGAAATTGCCAGATGAGTTTTCCCCAAACCAGGCAAACTGGAAATCAGAAAAGGTAAATTGGTCACACCTTTGGAAAAGTCATTAAAGTGTTCGGAAAACGTTTTTCTGACGCCGACAAAGCCGAAAAACTTATCAATCTGACGGATTGAAGTAAGCTCCGCCGGATAAAAATTATTGTTTATATATCTGAACGCTCTATTTCCATTGAATGGATCTGCGTCTTTGGCTTTGACGGACAACATTGTCATGGTTTCTGCGGAAACAGAACCTCTTTTTAGCTTTATTTCTGTTTCTCCGTCAAATAAAAGTTTAACTTCCGGCCTGACCCGGCTGAGAGTTCCCTTATTTACGATATTTTTCTCAAGAATATTTAAGAACAATAATAGCGATTTTGAGTTTCGGCAGACTCTCTCTCCGTGAAAAAGCAAGAATTTTCCGGTCTCATTCAATATAAAACTATCGCAACTTCTGCCACTAAAAACTCCATGTGCTGCCAAGGCATCAAACACGCATAGTTCCAAGTTTTTAATTAAAGACTTGTCTGTGCACTGTACCGTCAGATCATTAATATAATCAATGGAGTCAGCGGTATTGACAATCACTGTTGAATATCGCTTTGCGGTTGCAGTATTCGCATTAAGCGCGGATAAATCATCATAAACGGTATTCAATGTCGTCAAATATTTGTCTATGAAACTTTTCCGGTATATATCAATACAGTTGAGGTGGTTATTTTCTGGCCGTAAAAAGAGAACATTAATGCTTGCAATTGCCTCAGAAATAAATTCTTTAAGCTTGTTGATTTCAGGGTTTTTATAATTATTGTCTGACATTAAAACTGCCTCCCAATCAAAGATTTATGATTCGTCTGAAATAAACCATATACTCAAGAACAGTTATTTCAACTGTTTTTTATCGTTTGACTGATAATCGACCACAGGTTCTTCTACTGGCGGCTGCAATCCAATTACTTGATTTAACTGTAAATCATAGAATTCCTGTTTAATCGGGAAGCTGAAATCTGTTAACTTATCTTGTTCAATTCCCGAGGCAACGCTAAGCTTATTCCGTTCTTTCAATAAAGGCTTACACCAAAAATTGATAAAATTAATAACATAAGGCGAAGAGGTAAAGTTCAGCTTGCCGTTGGAAAAAAGGCTGGCGTAGGCTTCTTCTTCCCGTCCCATCAAAATCATTGCATTAGCTTTCATCAGGGCGGACAAGTCTGCAATAATTTTTCCCTCCGGCTTCCCGGCAAATTTCTTTAATTGAGATTTTAGCTGGAAGGCGGCGAAGGCTTGTATTTCTCCTTGACCGGCCAGGCCGGCTGAGATGCCGTAGCTCAACCAGAAGCCGGGCGTATCTTGTTCAGTTGACTTCACTGCTTCAAAAATTTTCCCCGCCCAAAGTAACGGTAAACGGTTGTCATAAATTAAAAACCAGTCATTGTCTAAATAAAAAGGTGACGGATTTTCGCTTAATCTTTGTGTAAACACTGTTTTGCTTCCGTCAATAATTCCCGTTTTAAATCCGTCAATAATCCGGAAAATATCAGATTCCGCCAACACCAGGTTTTCTCCGCCGGAAAAGTTACTCCAACAAAACTTAATCGGGAAATAAAGCCCGGTTTTGTTGTCGAGAGCAACTGTTCTGGAAATAATGTCTTGGTTATTTTTCTGAAGTTTTCCGGCAAGTTCGTATAAAATCATGCTTTTTGTCGGGCTGACATCAATTCCGGTTTTAAACATTTCCGCCAGTTCGAGCATGGCAGGAACATAATTTCGTTCGGAAGCGCTTTTCAACCAGTTCAATTTGGTTTCATAATCTGATGAAAATCCTGCGGCGGCCAGTTGCGCCGGTGCATATCCGGCCTGAGCCGCTTGCATAATCAAATCTTTGCTTTTCTGCTGACCTATATTTGCTTTGTTTAACTCAGCTAGATTATACATGGCTGGCGGATAGCCGCAACCAGCAGCTTTTTCCAGCCATCTCAATGTTGTTTCCCGTTTCCCGGTTTGACGATATATTTCCGACAAATAATATTGGGCGACCGGATAGTCGTCTTCGGCAGCTTTTAAAAACATTTCACGGGCTTGAGCAAGATTCTTTTCGGTTCCGTTTCCCGTCATATGCATTACTCCCAGCATAACAATCGCCGGATAATATGCTTTAGAGGCGCAATAATCAAACATTTTATAAGCGTCTTCAGGTGATTTCGCTACGCCTCTACCGTAATAATACATTTCAGCTAGAGCGTATAAAGCGTTTATATCTCCGTCGCTTGCTTGTTTTCTGATTGTTTCAAAAGCATTTTCATAAAGTCTTAAAGCCCGGACTTGGCTTGGCGACTGACTGCCCAGTCCGGTTTCGTGAATGACTCCAAGATAATACATTCCAATTGCGCTTCCTCTTGCTGACGATTTTCTCAGCCAGGACAACGCCTCTTCATAATTAATCGGGGTCATGCCACCGGTAAGATATGATGCTCCTAAAATCGCTTGTGCTTCTCCATTGCCCTGTTCAGCAAGCAACTGGTAACGGTCCTTTACGGATATGCACCCGCAAAAAACCGTGAGCATAAAAATAAAAATGGCAAATCCGGCTAATTTTTTCATCATCATATTCCCTGTTGTTGTTATGTCTGGTATTCGAGGCTAATATTCTTATATTTACAGCATAAATTAATCTTTTCTGCCAAAGAAATCAACTATTTTTTCCGCAAATTTTTTTCCAACACCAGAAACTTTGTTTACAATATCATCAACTGACGCTTTGCGCAATTCTCGAACTGAGCCAAAGGCTTCAAGCAGCAATTGTTTTCTTTTTTTTCCAATGCCAGGGATATCGTCCAGAAGGGATTCTTGAAGTCGCCGACTTCTCAGTTCGCGGTGATAACTGACGGCAAAGCGGTGCGCCTCGTCCCGGATTGCCTGGAGTAATCGCAATGCAGAGGAGTGGCGGTCAAGTATAATAGAATCTTTCCGTCCGGGAATAAAAATTTCTTCATTTTTTTTTGCCAGCCCGATTATCGGCAATGGCGGACAGCCTAATTCGATTAGAGAGGCAATAGCTGCAGATAATTGTCCTTTACCCCCGTCAACCATTATCAGGTCAGGCAATGGCAGTCCGTCCTTTATTTGTCTGCCGAAATGCCGCTGGAAAACTTCCGCCATCATGGCAAAATCATCGCTTTGGTGAACATCTTTGATTCTAAACCGCCGGTATTTGCTGCGTTCCGGCCGGCCGTTCTCAAAACAAACCATACTTCCGACGGCTAGTGTGCCAAGGATATTTGAAATGTCAAAACCTTGAATTACTGTCGGATTATTTTCTAATCCCAATACTTTTTTCAGTTCAGCAACGGAATCAGAACCTCCGGCAGAGGGTATCGTGGCGTAACGGAATGAACGGTTTTTGTGACTGAAAACTTCTTCAATATTGAAAATAACGTCTCTGATTCTGGCCGCTTTTTCAAAATTCATCTCATTTGCCGCCAGTTTCATTTTACTGTTCAATTCTTCAACCAGCGGTTTGCTGTGTCCATTGAGCAATTCCAGCATTTTATCAACCAGCACCCGGTAACCTTGTTCAGTGACTTTTCCGGAACATGGCTCGCTACAATCTTTGACGATTCGTTTTTGACAGTGTTTTCTGTCCTCTTCGCCTGGTTCTGATGTCCGGCAGGAACGCAATCCGAAATAAGTAGTCAAAAAATCAACCGTCATTCTCAACGCAGTTCCCTTGGGAAAAGGGCCAAAATAACGGCAATTGTCGTCTTTTCTTACTCTGGCCAACTGGAGCCTGGGAAATTTTTCATTAAGGTCTATTTTCGCCAGCAAATATCTTTTGTCGTCGCGCATTAAAATATTGTAGCGGGGAGCGTATTGTTTTATCAGCCTGGACTCCAGAA
>JBAYVM010000002.1:0-28396 GCA_041674645.1 Victivallaceae bacterium
CTTTATTGCCGGGAATGGCAATACTGCCATTGACTGGCGGTTTGTGTGATGATTTGACATTCCAACTGCATGTTGCCGGACTAATGCCGGGATTATAGACATCAAGCGCGACGCTGCCTGAGTTTATGCCGTTGCCGAAAGCTATCTTGATTCCGGTTTCCCAGTCTGAAAAATTCAGAAAACCGTGGCCTTCCTGAAAGCCTCCGATGAAACCAGCCCAGGCGGTAAATTCCGGCTGGAACGGTGGCAGACGATACCAATTGCGGCAGATATTAGCTTTCCAGGTTGAACCGTTTACTGGCGTTTTACCCAAATCACTGAACGGAATTGCCACTTCCAGCGACCATTTGTCTTTGTCAATAAATGCTTTACTCTGGTATTTACTGTTCCATTTATTGTTTTTGCCAATAGCGTCATAAGCCGCTCCAGACGCATTAAATATAAATTGATAGTATTCTTCACTGTCTCTGCCTGTCCATATAAACAGCTCAAAAGAATCGTCTTCCCAGATTTTCTCATCGCGGTTTTTCCATTGTACTTTGGGCTTGCCGGGAGATTCAAAACCGATATACAGGTTGTCCTTATCCCATTGCAGAGATGCGAATGCCGTCCGGTCGGCGATAAAAGAATCCTGTTTTATACGAATCGGAATCCTTGACGCATTTTTCCAGGCCGCTTCGTTGAGTTTTCCGTCAAGCGTAATGTTACCGGAACATTGCGGAATCAACACTTCAGGAGCGCTTACTTTGCCTGAAAGTTGCGCCTGGTCGGATGCGTAGTTCTGCATAATTTGTTCAGCAGAGAGAACCCCGTCATAGACTTTGAATTCATCCATGATGGTGCGGTCTTCCGGGTCATGGGTCTTGCTTTTTTTGCCGGTCCAAATCTGGTCAATATAAAAATAAGCCTTTTCCATGGCGGGAAATTCAATGTCAGGCAATGTTTTTTTATTTTTAAGCTGACCGTCAATATAAACGCGCATTGAAGTGCTATCCCAGGAAGCGTCGATTTTGTGCCATTCGCCTGGTTGCCATTTCAACGGTGCGAGAACGCTGAATGATTTAAAGTCGGATTTTTCGCGCTCACCAAACTGGCAGTACAGGCCAATTCCTCCACCGCCGGTGTATGAGCCAGGAACATAAAGTTGAATTCTGAACGGCAGACTATTGTCCGCAGCAGCAAAAAAATATTGATAACGATTGTCCTGCCAACTCCAGTTGAGCGGAGTCACCCACATTGAAATAGTGGCTGATTTCATGTTAATATTTTTGGCGACCGGATAACTGCATTTTTCGCCTTTTTCCATGAGCAGACCGCTTTTGCGAATGCCTTTGGTTGCACGCAGTTCAAGGTTGGCCTTGAGGCTGGATTGACCATCACCGCCCGCTTTGTCGGCATCTGCCGTGAAACGGTCGAATGAAGTGTGAAAAATCAGTTCAGCTTTCTTGTCGTTCGCGGCTGAGATGACAAAGCCTGAAAGTAAAAAAGCTGCGGCTAACAAAATACCTGTTTTCTTGTGCATGAAATTAATTCCTTTAATTTGAATAATGAAATGAGTGGCTTAAATAATCAGCATCAAAGCACACGCAGTGGCAAACAACAACGAACAACGCTCTTTTTAACATTCTTTTTATCCTTTCTGATTTATAAGTATCATTTCTTTCGCCTGTATGTCAACATCAACATTACCCGCAAATTTTACAATTTTACTCAAAATTTCAGCATCCTCAAACCTCTGATAATAACTGTAATTGGTATAATTTTCCCCCGCAGAGGCAATGGTTTCAGATTCCGCCGCATCAAGACTGGAAAGCGTAAGAGAAGAAATGAATGCCATTCTGTCAATTTATTCATCATCCACGTTTACGCCTTGCCTTTTGAGCTTGCAATACTCAGCCATCTCTCCTTTCGTGTCTTTCATGTCTCTTTTGACAAAATCATTAAAGTGTTTATGTAAACATATCATTTGCAGCTTCATATTAAACCTATTTTAAAAATCTATCATTCTCCTTAATTTTAGTTGCTTTTTTGACGCTAAACTCTAAAAATATGGACCTTCTTCAGAATTTTTCGGGCAGGCATGACAGGAAAATACAACAGAACCAAAATGTCGTAAAGTTCGCAATCCGGCATAACCGGTCGCGAGCTTCCTATTATTCCGTTTGCTCTCTTGACCTCCTCCCGAGCTTGTTGCAAATCCAGCTGTTGCCGGGCAAGAAGAAAAAATGTATTTTTTCATCCACCCCTTACGTTGAATACTACATTCATCATTCATATATCACCCGTCATTTTATTAAAATGAAGTTATTTTTATCTGTCATTTATTTGACTGCCAAATCTTTCAAGCTCAGTTTCAGGCGGAGCTACCCATTAATTTTGTTGAAGAGGCAAAAGACAACATCATGTAAAAGTCATAAATAATTCATTCAATTTACAAAAAAAAGATGTCCGAACATATCAGGTTGATGGAATGAACCACGAATCATTTGGCTCCAAGTGCTGAAACGATCTTCCTTGACAGGAGGTTTCTGCATGGAACGGCAGAAATTTCCACCCCATGGATGAGTCGGACGTAACTCGTTTTCCGAAAATGATTGGCGCGGAATCGCCACTTCCATTACCCAATGGTCATGATAACGTTTCACGGCAACTTCCGCATGACTCTTCCAGCCAATATTTCCCTGTTCGCCATTACCTTCATAGTACATGTCCGTAACGGTTCCATCCATATCAATCATAATCTGATAATAACTGTTATGCCCGTGACTCGGATCCAGAAAAATTTCGATGCTTTCCATTTCTCCTTTCTTCAACGAACGCTCCATAGTTTGCGGATCTTGACAGGTGAAAGCAAAATACAGTTTATCGCTGCTTTGAGTTAAGCGTACTTCAGTCGACCATTGCGTCGGCTTGGCGTTGATATTATTGACCATTCGCAAGCGACGGATTGGAGTATCCCACGCTTTTTCGTCAATCGCTCCGTCTATGACAATCGAGCCGCGCAGTGCACAAAAACTGGAGTTAGAAGCCGGAGTTTTCATGGTCTGACGAATATTTTTGTCAAAATCATGCTGCCCTTTTTCCAACAAACCAATGTAATATTTTGAAAATAATTTGACGGCTTTTTCATATTGTGTTCCAGCAGTTACTTTTTCCGCCTCGGTAACTTGCTTGCGATAAGCGGCAACTATTTCCGGAGTGAAAAATTTATTCCAAGTCTCAATTTTCCCCGCCTTGCAAGTCAACATCTCAATGTCTCTCTTTTCTATGTCATCATAAACTTGTTTGATGATTGGCGCAGCTTGCGGACCATAGAACCTTTCCAGATAGTCATTAAACAACACTTTAGTGTCCAGTTCCGGGGAATAAAGTTTCTTCATCAGCATATAGCGGTTAAACAGTTCATACATGATGCTGTCTTCATTGATTTGAATATATGCATAACGTCCGTGCTTTGCCATGACTTTCACGACACGGTCATACATTTCAGGAATGTGAATCGGCACTGCGTAATTCTGCGGTTTTGCCCAGCGATAGAGGCAATGCAACCAGAATGCCATTGGCCCATCCGACAATTCCTCCCACTGATTAACCAGAGCTTCAAATTCTTTAAATTTGTCTTTATAGTATAACATATATGGACGTTTCAAATCATCACAACAAAATCCTACAATTACATTATCCGGTAGTTTTTTCATGCCCGAATACGGACGCGAGTAAGAAGAATAGGCTAGACATACGATTTTGGTGTCGGGACTATTTTTTTTCACCTCTTCGGCAGCCCGGTTAATAAAACTCCAAACCAATTTGCTGTCTTTCGAGTTGGCGGACGTTCCTGCTGGCGCAGCTAATTTAAGACATTCAGGACACTGACACGCAACAAATGAATCGTGAGGCAACAAGGAAAATGTATTTCCAATAGCTACAGCAGGATTCCAGCCGCGATTATAAGGATAACGTTTGGTGATGCGTTCAGGAACATTTATTTCAGAAGCATTACGGCCTTCTCTAAAAAATTTTATTTCATTTAAAGTCTCTCTCATCACGCCAGAATTACTATAACAGAGATGATCGCGATAGGCTGATTTTTTTACATCCACATTACGTTGGCCGTTGGCCAATAATGCAAAATATTCCGGGTGTGTTGCACCAAAGCGTTCTTTCCAGCCCATGGCTGGAGGGCGATGATTCAGTGGCAACGGCATGGATGAACCGCGCATTCGCATGTTCCACAAGATATTCGCCGCTGGCGTAAAAGACAGAGCTTGCAGTTCCGAAAAATCCCGATTAAAATTAACCGATTCATTTTTTATGTAGCCGTATGGAGCATTGACAAAACTGCTAACATGCCTAGTCTCGAAATATGGATTTTCATTTATTTCTCCGTCAAAAGCCAGATTCTTCAACGACGGAATTATTTCGCCTTCCGGCCCCGGCATGAACCATCTAACACCAAATTGCTCGAGCAACCGGTAAACTCCGTAAAGTGTGCCACGATTAAAGCTCCAACTGTCATCGGCCATCAGCGATTTGCGACTTTCAAAAGAAGCTTTTTTTACAGCTTCAAGCTTCGCGAAAATGTCAGTTCTTGGACCGCGGTCATCTATCCCGGCAATATACAAATTTCCTAAATCTGCCTTAATAAAATATCCGTCGCGTTTAACTTTTTTCATTTCAGATGCCAGTTTTGACCCGGCGGCTTCTCCGAGAAAAATTCCTTTCTTTTCCGTTGGCACAGTGGTTGTTATCTGAAAACTACCGCCGGTAATTTTATCTAAGTATTTTTTTAATTCATTCGCCGCGAACTGTACTGTTTCAGGCGCATTTTTATTAATCACAATGACTATTTTGGGGATGCCATTTTCAGCAATTTTACACTTATCTGCAAAAGTAGCATATCCCATTAACATTGTACTCAACAATAATATAAATACCTTCATCTCTGCTCCTATTAATTTTCTGATTCAATTTTATTTTTATTACTAATTTATCTGTTTTTTGAATATAAAATTAACATCCCTCTTTTTTTATTTCTGTAAAAAATTTCTTAATGCGCAACGCATAGTAATTTTAGTGTATTG
Source organism: Victivallaceae bacterium (assembly GCA_041674645.1). Classification (GTDB taxonomy): domain Bacteria; phylum Verrucomicrobiota; class Lentisphaeria; order Victivallales; family Victivallaceae; genus JBAYVM01. The sequence goes on from JBAYVM010000002.1 coordinate 5,082, forward strand.
TCTCTGTCCTTTTTTCCATAATATTGTCCAGACGGATATTCTCCTGTCAAATTTCATTAGACCAAGAGTAAAATCGTCAATGACGATTTTAACAGTTTTATTTTCAGGCCACGATGCCAGTTTACCGGCATATAGTACATGAGGAATATTATTGGCAAAAAGATGCGCAGATTCATTTAAAAGTTTGACGGCACTGCTCTTATCCAGAACAAAAGTAACCAGTTCCTCGTGACGCGGCAAAAATCTAAACAAGTCATTTTCGCTCATGCAATCAGTGCCGATAGTATACATGGCGGTTGTTATTGATATTAGTGCAACGTCTGCCACAACTGCTTTTTGTGCGGCTAATTGAAGCAAAGTCTGGCCTTCATCCAATGTTCTAGCAGTTTCAATATTCATGCCACTTGGCCATATTAGTTTACCTGCTTTTTTTTGCCCAAATTCATTAGCGTCAGCAAATATTTTTCTCCACTTGATGCAGGGTATCGAACGTCCGTGCCCAGGATTACTCAAAAACTGACTTTGACTTTTAACAATCTTCATTCGAATGTCATCATATGTCAGTTGCAGTTTAACGATGCCGCTTCCAAACTTGTCTCCCTGGATAAAAATAGTACCCGGGAACAATTCCTTGTTGATAATCATTTCATGCGTATGAGCTCCACAAATGACCTTGATTTGAGGATATTTTTTGATGGCATCGTGGATGACATTGCCTTTTTTCAGGCTTTTCCAGCCGTAATGAATGACCAATACAATCAGGTCCGCACCTGATTTTTCGATTTCCGGAATGAGTTGCTCCAGCACATCATCCAAAGCGCTGGCAAAAAACGACGGAGTATCACGGTTTTCCAACCCGCGCGGTCCGTGAGGAGAGTAGCCAATCACTGCAACATTTAAATTGTTTATGTGATATGTTTTCCAGCCATTAAACCGAAAAGTCTCATCAGCTAAATTCATTCCGGCAAGGAGTAAATCTCCTTTAAATTTTCTGCTCAATTCTATAAGCCTGGAAGTTCCGAATTCAAAGTCCCGGTTCCCTGGAACCCACACTGTATAAGATGCCTGATTAAGAAATTCAATGCCTGCTTGTCCATGAGATATTTCGGCTGACAATGCCCCCGCGATGGTATCGCCATTATCAATTAATATTGTTGACTGATTTTTGGACAGAGCAATTAAATCTAGAAAACCGGACGCGCTTTCCATATTGAAACTAGCATGAGTGTCACTGCTCAGCAAAATAGTCAGTTGATGTTCTCCGGCATTAGCTACCATGGATATCAGTATGGTATATACTGCTATGATTATTATTCTTGATTTAAACATGTTTAATTCCCCGAACTCTGGACTCCTTTGTCTTTACGTATCGGTTTAAATTCTTTAATTAGTCCCTTCAGTTTTTTTTCTCCATTCAGCCCGGCCTGTACCTGTGTTAGTGTCATGGCATTATAAGTTACTTTTTTATCAGGCAAAAAAGATTGATCACAGACTTCGACTATTTCGCATTTGCCTCTGCTCAATTTGTAGATGGACAATGTACAATTGTAAGGAATTTTTTCTGACATTGTATTATTGTTGTCCAGTCTTTTCATCACCTTATAAAATGCAGTAACAATACCTGCATGGGTAATATAGAGGACTGACTCATTAACACCAACATGCAGGGTCTTTTTCATTGCGCACTTAACTCGTGCTTCCACATCCACATCTTTTTCAACATCGCAGAGCCATGGATTTTCTAGTGTAGCATCTCTGGCAATCATGGGATAACGCTTTCTTATCTCTTCAATAGTCAATGCCTCGAACTTCTTTTTTTCTTCGTTGCGCACGTACTCATGAATCTCAGACAGAATATAAACGTTAGAATCCAACACCTTTGCCACTATTGATGCAGTTTCCAGTGTTCGTTTGTAAGGCGAAGCGTAGATTCTGCCTTTAAACCCGATGGATTTCAAATGCTGTCCCAGTAACAATGCCTGTTCTCTGCCAAGGGGAGTTAGTATTGGATCATGTGATTTACTACCTGGAGTCGCTGCCGGATCATAGTATTTTGTTTTGTCTGTCTGTCCATGGCGGGTTACGAAAATTGTTGCTTGACAGTTCTCCCAGCCTTCGCTATCGCTTCCCAGGATTGTAAAATCAAAGCAGACTAAAATAAGTAGCGTTAATATTTGTAATTTAAGCATTAAAACAATTCCTTTATTTGACAGTTCCGGCTACTGTTTTTGCTTTTACCACATTCTTCAGAAAAACACCGTTGGATGTTACTTTTTCGTCTGGTATGAATGAGTAGTCCGCGATTTTTCTCATTTCACAATTGCCGTGTTTATCCAACTGATAGACTGATAATGCACAATTAAAAGATTTAATATAAGGCTTTATATGCGTTGCAAGTTCTTTCATTGTCTCATAGAATGCATCCGTTACAGCACCATGACAAATATAAATTGCCGATTGGTTTTGCTGCTTTAACAGAGTTGCCTGCAAAGTACGTTTAACGCTACTGATAACATCAGGATTGACTTTTTCCGGACCACTGATTAACCATGGAAAACTTAAATTCGCTTCTGCTGCTACGTGCGGGTAGCGTTTTTTAATCTCACCAATCGTCAGCGCATTAAATTCAGCAGGCCATCTGCCGGTATTGTATTCTTGAATGTCAGACATTACCCAAAATTGACTGTTCAATATTTCAGCCACAATGTCTGCTGTTTCCAGAGTGCGACGGTAAGGCGATGAGTAGATTTCCCCTTTGAACCCAATTGACCTCAGGTGTTCTCCGAGCAGTTTAGCCTGTTCTCTTCCAAGCGCGCTCAATATTGGATCACGGCTGTCATTGTCTGTGTCATTGTACTTTGCATTTGTTCTGTTCTTTTCAGGTTGCCCATGCCTGGCGACAAAAACCCTTGCTGTACTGTTCTGCCATGAATCCTGCGCTGCGCCGTTTAAAATTGACGTTACGCTCAATAATACCACAATCACTAGACAAGTCTTCTTCTTTTTCATATATACCGCCGTTTGGTAATAGTTTAGTTTCAAAAAGTTACTTTTTCTGAAAAAACACCATATTTTTTCAGACCTGTCTGATACTTTCTTCAAATTCTCTTTTAACTTTCATAATTGTTCTGAGTGTCTGACGGCTAACACTGAAAGTCCACTAATTTTCGATTTTCCCATTATGCCTCCATTTTGTGGTCAAAATGCTATTGCCAAAAATTAAAATTGGTTTTATAATCAAATGACCACCCACTGCATCCGGCTTTTAAGCCGAATACCAGCCCGCATTTTAGTACAATAATATTACTAATTTAAAGCAAACTGTTGATATGATTAATCATTTGTTTTCTGATGTTATTCATATCAACAACCTCGTCAAGCAGGCTGTTTTGTGCTGTATAATTACGCATTTTTGCCAACAACGCTTGCGTAAATATTTTTGCCTGTTTCACCTGTTCTGCTTTGGTCTTATCGCCTTCAGCTTTTTGAATCGCATCTTCCAGAGTTTTTAAATACCTCAGATCGTCAATGCCTTCGCGATAACCTTCCCACTGAATCGTATCAATCACTCCGTTGACGGTTGGATATGCAAAATAGTGCAGTTTATAAACGGGATGATCGAAGTCATTGTAAGGATGATTGAAAGAATGTTGATAAGCATAATCCATTGCGCCGCCGATTCCGTAAGAACGCAAAACCAGTCCGAAATTCCGGCGATAGATATAAGGATCTTCCGCTCCAGACTGCGGGAAACTGTATGCAAGAATTTTGCCTGTCTTTTGAAAGTCAGCTATTTTCCCGACGGCGCTTTCATTAAGATCAGTTGAACTCATATTCATGGTAAGACTATTAAGAATGCCCTGATATTCAACTTCTTCCTCCAAATCGCCAGCCACAAAAATTTTCCCGCCAGCAGCATTAATTGCTTTCCAGGCCGGTATCTGCCCCCTTATCGCATCGCCTTTCGCCTCGTCCTGTCCCATTATATAAAGGTCTTTGCAGCCATACTTTGCAAAAAACGCCTGCATTTTTTTGAATTTATCAATCAATACTGGAACTGCGGAAGGATTTTTCACGTAATTTGTGCCGGTTCTGAGTCCAACATAGAAAATATCTTTATTGTTTATGCCAGCTTTTTCCCGGATTTTCAATACTTTATCCAAAAGTTCAGAATTAAAATCCTGATAAATAGTAGGACGGTCAACGCCGTGGGCAACCATATTTTCCATTTCCCGGCTATATTGCTCTATGTTTTTGTGCTCGGAAGATATTGTTCCCTTGAGGTCGTCGGCCAAAATTCCACGGTAATAAATACTGGAAACAAAATCCGGCTTGGATAGCTGAAACTTATTGACCGCGATAGCGCATTTAACTTTGCCTAAAAGTTTATTGCCTTCCTTAATATCAATATCCCCGACATAAGTTCCGGCAACAGTTCCAGCAGGCGCAAAAAACGTTATCCAGAATTGCTTGTTAGTACCGGAGGCAATATTTACCGGCTCCAGCGCAGACGAATCTTTCACCGGGAATTCATCGAGTGGAAGTTCCAATATTTTAGAAGGAAATGTTTTTCTCCCGCTTATCAGTTTGTAATTCCCGTCAAGCAGAACATAATTATTTTTTTTGCCGGTATCCACTTTGACCAACGCGTCATTATACAGCAACAGTTCAGGAGTAAGGACGCCTTCCTGATCCCGGCTGGCAAGCGCCCGGTCTTCTCCCAATTGACGTTTATACCATGATTTCACGACACGAATATCAATATTTTTTGAGTTAAAACGCTGTCCATTTTCATTTTTAAATTCACCTGGGACGAGAATAATATTATTCAGCGGCCGGTCAGCTTTTATCACCAGACTTGAAGGTTCGTACTCTTCCGGTGAAATATTTAAATCTATCTCGCCGTTGACGTTCCCGCCAATAATCGCATCATCCGGTCTGGTGCCAAACGGATTGAGCGGGTCAACAACATAAATTTGAAATGAGTCTGAATTGCTGATTTTATTAAATACTTGAAGATTCTTTAAAATTATTTCCCGGTAAAAGAATAGTTTGCCTATTAACATGCGGTCATTGATGGTTACAATTCCTGCTTGTTCAATCTCTTTGACGCGTTGCTCGCATGTTGAAATATATCCGTTAACCGCCTGCTTGTAAGCAACTGCCGACGCACTTTGGGGCGCAATGTTATTGAACTGTTCTTTAAAAGCGTTAATTTCATTTTTCCACTGCAAGGTTAATTCTTTTACCACCTGCCGTACTTTTTGACTTCTTTCTGCAAGCGCATTTTTATAGTCTTCAGAAGCTGGAATTGTTCCGGCTATATTAATGTCATCAATATAAACGGTTGCACGTTGACCGGCTTTACCGACGAACATAAACGCAAAACCATCCAGAGTTTTGCCGCAAGTGGCTGGAGTTACGCCTGGAGTTTTTCTTTTATTAAGATAACTTGTCGCCCTGGCAAGTCCCAGCTCTACCAAATCCCATTTTACCGTAACCCATTTGTTTCTTTCTGTTGTCTCTGCGGCTTCAATACTACCTTTAATCTTTAATGTAGGCAATCCGATATTCAGTCCCGGCCTGACGCGCAAAGTTGAAGATTTATCAACATAATATTTAAAATCCAACCAGCAACTGCCTTCCATAGGAATATTTTTCAATGGAAGTTGCAAGTAATAATATCCGCTGGTTTTAAACACAATTGTCAGCTTGAGCGATGTTTTCCCATCCGTTTTCTGTTCACTGCTGATTTCTTTCGCCTGTATGTCAACCTCGGCATTACCCGCAAATTTTACTATTTTACTCAAAATTTCAGCATCCTCAAACCCCTGATGATAACTGTAATTGGTATACTTTTTCCCTGTTGAAGCAATGTTTTCAGCTTTTGCCGCATCAAAACTGGAAAATGTAAAAAAAACAATGAATGCCAATAAGTATCTACTGCTGAATTTTGGTTCTTTTTGAAAATAATTAGTCATTTAATGCAACCTTGTTATTTGAGTGCGCAATTTTACCGGTAATGCCATGAACTTAACCAGCTGACACGACAACCGGCCGGTTAGCTTAGGCTTGCCCTACAGGAAAATGGATAGTTATAATCTTCAGCCGCCACGAAAGCGGCTGAAGCGTTACTTTTATAAATTATCTCGGATCAAATGTACTTGGAACGCCTGATGCCGGATAGGCGCTGTTATAGAGCGTATTTTTGTCAACAGGCGCAACCCGCCCATCATCGTATAAAACATTAGTCATTTTATTGTGCACAAAACCTATCCGCAGATTGCCGGCAATTCCAGCTCGATCACATCCTCCAGGCCCGTTTACTCCAAGCGTTGCTCCGAGCGCAAAGTTGTAGTCCATCAGAAATGGATATCCTGTTTTTTTCAGCTTGCGCCCGTAATTACTTGTAGCCGGCACTGTTGCTGTATATTGATTAGCATTATAAATATAACTATGCCAGTTGTTGTTTGTGGATTGCGGCGGAACCTGGGCATTGTAATCGGAAGGACATACCATGATTTTTCTTGGCGCATTGGTTTTAATGTTCAGGTATTCTGCCAGCCAACCTTCAGGATAGGCCTCATACCAGTAATTGCTCGGCTCTCTATAAAAATACGGTAGATACCCGTTGCTGTCATTGACATACATTTGTGATATTGAACCAATTCCCTTTAGATTGTTTACACAACTGATTGCCTTGGCTTTATCCCGTGCTTTATTCAACGCTGGCAGCAACATTGCCGCCAATATGGCTATTATCGCGATAACCACGAGGAGTTCAATAAGGGTGAACGCGTTGACAATCAACGACTTGTGACTTTTTTGCGGTTTCATTTTTACAATCCTTTCTGTTGTTGGTTTTTCTGTTTTGAACATTTTTCCGATTCCTTTTATTATGGTTATTGGTTAATTGTGATTCAAAATTTTCAGTTTAATGGAAACTCGCTATTCGTCAATTGCTTACGGAGCACAATCGTTCTTTTGTGCTGGTTGCCGGGTTGCGTGAATACTTTAGAGTTTCCGTTAAAACAGGAACTTGTTTGATGTAAGTTGTTTTACCATTTACCAGTTCAGCCTTAACTATTGTCAATTCCGGCAGTTTTTCTCCGGTTAAAATATTATTCGCCAAAATTTCACAACCTTTGTATCCAATATCAAAATATGGAATGCGGATATGGGTTAACAATGGAACAGTCGGTCGCAGTTGCATATTATTGGCATAACCCATTATCATAAAATCTTCAGGAACGCGCCAGTTACGTTCATTAGCCAATCGCAGTAGCGCAAATGGTATTACCTGAGTAGAACAAAAAAAGGCGTCAGGTAATTTTCCGTTACTTGCAGGAAGTCTTTCCCGCAATGTTTCCATGCATTGCTCTTCGTTATTACGAGAAATTTCAATTATGTTTTCGTCGGGTATCCAAAATCCGGCTTCCGCGAATGTACGGCGAAAAATTGCTTTTTTCAATGGCCACGAAACTGCATCTCCATTCACTCCAAGCAGAAAAATATTTCTGCATCCGCACTTCAGCAAATGTTTTGCTGCGAGCTCACAAGCTTCTGTGCGGTCGTAGAAAACGAAGTTGGTTGACTCTCCTAAAACATCGCCTAATGAAATAGTCGGAAAGTTTTTTGATTTCAATACTGTGCGCAAGTCAGACAATTGATAACCGATAAACAATGCGCCATCATATTCAGCCAATAAATTATCGGCAAAATTTTCTAAAAATTTCAAGTCTTTTTTAGCAGGACAGTGCAGAAATGAAATAACTGCATTAACTCGCGGACACGCGCTTAACATGCCACGCCACATTTCAGAGTCACTTTCCCAGCTGGCATAATCTGCAATATCGTCATGAGACATTGAAGATTCAGGAAACACTAAAGCTAGACGGGTAGTGCGTTTCTTACTTGGTTGACAGAGAAAGGCGCCTTTTTGCGGAATACGTTCAATAAATCCGGACTTTTCCAATTCGCTCAATGCCATCCGAACCGTTCCGCGGCTTATCTTTAAATTGTCCGCCAAATCACGCTCACTGGGAATGCGTCCGTTGCTACCCAATTTTCCGCTACGTGCATGCGCCACTAAATAATCCCGCACCTGATGATATAGAAGCTGACTTTTTCCTGCGGCCAATTCCATTTTTGGTTCTCTCTGGTATTTTTTACATTCCAATACTGGTACTGTCTGGTATATATTATAACAAAAATATACCCCGTTGTCAATAGGCTGAAAATTAAAAAACAAAATATATTGCTAACCGCGCTCCACGTCTGCCGTTGTCGAATCTTTTAATTCCGGTTATTCTCTTTTGAAACTTAACATTTTATCTTTTTATTTTTATCTTTCGTTTCTTATTTGATAAAACTGCTGGAACCGCAGTCAAACGCTGACTCATGAGTACTAGAATACAACAAATTTTGAAGAGAATTTTTGTATAATTGTTGACTTTATAGCATTTACAATGTACTCTAAAGTCATCGCTATTAAACCGGTTTTAAAAATAAATATTTATTAAACCGGTTTTATGTTAAACAATAAAAGGACTCGGCTATCATGAGTAAGGTAATTAGAGTAGGTATTGGCGGTCAGGGCCGCAGCGGTTACGGCATTCACTCCAACTGGCTTAAGAATGACCGCGAAAAATTCAAGGTGGTGGCGGTGGCGGACGAATTGCCGGAACGCCGCAAAGATGCATCCGATTTATTTGGTTGCGAAGTTTTTTCCGACTACAAAGAAATGTTGGCAAAGGCGGATTTTGATTTGTTTGTAAATGCGACTCCGAGCCGCATGCATGTTGAAGCAGCTCTGGCAGGCTTACAAAGCGGACATCATCTTTTGAACGAAAAACCGGCCGCGAAAACGGTTGCCGATTTTGACCGGATAGTTGAAGCGGCAAAAAAAGCCGGCAAAGTTTTTTATCCTTTCCAGAATTCCCGTTTTTATCCTTTCTTTCAGAAGATTTGCGATGTGGTTAATTCCGGAGTGCTGGGCAAAATCGTATTCATTCGTTCCAACTGGAGTGGATTCGGACGGCGCTGGGACTGGCAGACCTTACAAGAGGAATGGGGCGGTAATCTTTTGAATACCGGACCGCATCCGGTTGATCAGGCGATTGTTTTGTTCGGAGAAGGTTATCCGGAAGTATTCTGCAAAATGCATGCCGACCATCCATCCGGCGGAGACGCGGAGAATTTCTGTTCGCTCGTTATGCATGGCAAGAACAATCCGACAATTGAAGTTGTTCTTAACTCCTTCCAGGTTTATCCGCAAGGTGAAATGTATAACATCAGCGGCACTTGCGGCGGACTGACCGGCGGACCAAGCGGCTTGAAATGGAAATATTTCGATCCTGAAGTTGCTCCAGCGCCAAAGATGTGGCCTAAGTGGAGCGCCGGAAATCGTGAATACTGTTCAGAACAATTGCCGTGGCAGGAAGAGACTTGGGAATACAATGATCCCAACAGTAACGCCACCGGTTTTTCCGGAATGGTGCGCGATCTGTATGCCAATCTGTACGAAGTGCTGGCTAACGGCGCCGAACCTGAAATTAAGCTTGAACAGGTGCGTCGACAAATCTTCGTAATGGAAGAATCACATCGGCAGAATCCGCTTCCTAAACGTAAAAAGTAATTCTACCCTACGTTTTTCATGCCCGCCAATCCTGGCGGGCTTTTTTTTGCTTTTAGCAAAAAAAAATGGGAGAAGCGAACTTCTCCCATGTCTTTTAAACGATTCAGTAAACTTATTTACTTAATCATAGATATTGTAACAATGCCGAATGCCAACACAAATATGGCGACGGTTTCGATAATTCCCAGCACCATCAAATAATTGACAAAGCCCTGCCCTTCGATTGCGGCGAACGCATCACACGCTCCGGCGGCAGCTTTTCCCTGACACCAGGCGGAAACTCCGAGCGCAATGCCGCCAACGACTCCCATCATCAAATACACCGGCCACATTGCAGGATTACTGGAATTTATAATTATAAACATCATAATCATTCCGTAAATCGTCTGCGAGAGCGGAGCTCCGGCAAAAATTATGAGCTGGAACGGAGCCGGTTTATTGTTGGCATAACATTTTTTCCAGCCACCGATTGCCGCGCTGCCGCCAGCGCCAGCGCCTAATCCTGAGCCGATTGCCGCAAAAGAAATTGCCGCGAACGCACCGGTATTACACAACGCCTTCATTAATTCTTCAGTCATTTTTTTCATCTCCTTTATGTTTTTCTGTTTTTTCAACGGTTGTTCTTTTAAATGGTTTATAAAACTGTCCAGCCCAGGTCATACCCATGTGGTTGGAAAACTCCAAAGTATTAAGCCTGATGCCATGCACCAGTACGCCCATGAATGCCAGGGCAATATTCAACACGTGTCCGAAAAGAATGACAATAATTCCGCCAAGAATAAGGAATGGAACCACCAGCATACTACTGGAGCAGCCCATCAACATTTCGGACATATTGTTAAAACTTGACGCAATATAGTACGTACTCATGCCGACAGCAAAAAGCCGGATATAAGAAAGTACATCAACAAAACTGCCAATCAAGCCAAACGGCAGATTGAAGATGTCTCCGACCTCCCGCCAGTTCACTGCACAAGTAAGTATTAGAATAATGCCGCCAATATACAGCGTTGCGCCAATTGCCACAGGAAAACTTCCCGGAAAAATAATCAGTTCATTTGCGGTAAAAAAGTTAGCCCAAATTAGCATTCCCCAGCCAATTTCGCCAAGCGCTTTCCGGTGGCGCATATTCAAAAACGCCTGCCAGAGTCTTCCCAGTGAGAGATGAACTGCGGCCAGCAGGAAGCAGAACCACTGAACATTCTTATCTTTTACCGCAGGATCTGTCAATTCCTTAATTCCTTGCATAAATTTCGGCAGGCTGGTGGTGGCGATACCGAAATAATTTCCACTCAGAGCTCCCCAGATAAAGGTCGCTGTGCTGAGAACAAGAAATAAATTCAGTTGAAGTTTAACTTTGGGATTATGGCGAAATTTAAATTTCAACAGTGAAGCCACGACCAAAAACACCAGTCCATATCCGGCATCTCCAACAATCATGCCAAAGAAAATAGTAAAGAAAAACAGGAAACACACACTGACATCCTGCTCATAATATCCAGGCAGAACACCAATGAATTCAAAAATCGGTTTGGCAATATTAAATATTTTCGGCAACTTAATCAAAGTTGGAACATGTTCATCCGGCGTGGGCTCTTCAAGCATCAGAGCCCAACCATGCTTTTTCGCGGCGGCGCTGAGTTTTTTCACTTCCGGAACCGGGATAAAACCGCAAATAGAAGCAATTTCGCCATGACTACCCATACTGTCACGATTGATGACAAATTCAAAATGTTCAGCCGTCTGCTGTTTATACGTGTTCAATTCCGGCAGATGGGCCGCCAGTTTATCCAGTTCGGCAATGATTGCTTCGCGCCGGTTCACTTCGGTTTTAATCTGCGCATTTACTTTCCCCAGCCGGGTATCGTCCGGGATAACCGCCAGCGGCAAAAGCGTTTCGTCCAGTTTCTGATTAGCAATTACGACAAATCTTACTCTGCCTTTCTGCGCGGACAATTTTTCGCAGCAAAGCCCTTCCCGCGACTGAATTTTCAGAAATTGTCTTTCCTGCGACTCGCAAAGATAGACATGAATGCCTTTGTCCGTAAGCTCCTTGACCAGTTCCGGAGAAAAATCCCCCCATGGCGTCAATATTTCATGATTGCGGCGAAGCGCTTCCAGTTCTTTGTCAATCACATTAAGTTCCTGACCCAGCTTATAAGCTTTTTCGAACAGCTTGCGACCGTCACTGCCGCCTGGTTCAGGAGGAATATTCCGGGTACTCAATGCGGCGATAGTTTTATCAATATTGCTCAGCAACGTCTGAAGTTCACTGCGGTCTGAGCTGTCTTCCGGTTTTTCAATCTGAACATGAATTACGCCAAGTTCTCTGATTTCCTCCAGCGCGATTTTCTTTTCCGCAGCCAGACACAAGACCGTTACTTTTTTCATCGGAGTAATCATGCGGCAGCCTCCTGACCTTTACGTTTCGCGATTTTTGAACGCGCAACGCCGGCCGTGTCAATATCTCCCAGGTAAATGCGAATAAACCGGATATTTTCTTTGCACTCCGGAATTTTAATTTTTTCAAACAAGTTGACGCGCTGAGTTGTGGTCCGCAGTTCTTTCGCCAGCAACCGTGCTTGTTCCTCTAATATTTTGTGTGCTTCGAGCAGGGACAACATTTTTTTCAAAACTTCAACTGCATCGGCAATCCAGCTGTCTTCGCGAAAAAGATTGTATTCGGCAATCGAAAAGACCGCGTCCTTGAAAACTGGCACGTTGACACCGGCAATATTGCTGATTTCGCTATTCACATGTTTCAAATCTACTAACCCGGAAAGCAATTCCACTGCATCTGGCGTTCCGAACATGGCAACCCACGACTCCAGTCCGCGATGCAACTGTTCCTGCTCCTCTTCGTTCTGACGAAGACGTTCAGCGCTTAAACGCATTTCAACCTGCAACTGCTGTTTTTTCAATTGCAGCGTCGGTAAAAAGCGGGAATACTGCTTGAGAGCATCCTGCTGCGTTTTCAGTTCAGTTTTTGTTAACTTGATTTTCGGCATATTCTTTCCAGCTTAAGACTTAAGCGTTTCCTCTTTTATCGGCCAGAATTCTTTCAGCAGGTCGGATTTGATACCGGTTTCAGCTTTATCGAAACATTCCGCCAGGGTCTGCCAGCCAAGATCCAACGCTTCTTCAAGCGGAATATTAACCGACAAATCCATCATCCGTGATTCAAACAGCGCACCGTATTTGAGCAATTTTTTATCCCAGCTGCTCATTTGAAAACCCATCGACTGCTTTTCCAGAGTTTCCCGGTAATCAGCATACAACCGAATCATGGTGTCCATGATTACCCGGTGGTCATCACGCGTTTTTCCATTCACCAACTGTTTCAGGCGGCTGAGTGAGCCGAACGGCTCAATACGTCCGTTACGCAAATAAAACTGCCCTTCAGTAATATAACCGGTATTGTCCGGAATCGGATGTGTCACGTCATCACCCGGCATGGTCGTAACCGCGAGAATAGTGATGGAACCCGCGCCGTCAAAGTCAACGGCTTTCTCGTAACGCGAAGCCAATTGGCTGTAAAGGTCGCCGGGATAACCGCGGTTTGAGGGAATCTGTTCCATCGTAATGGCGATTTCTTTCATTGCGTCAGCAAAGTTAGTCATATCGGAAAGCAACACCAGCACCCGTTTGTTTTCCAGAGCATAAGCTTCCGCCACTGCCAGCGCCATGTCCGGAACCAGCAGACATTCAACTACCGGGTCGGAGGCCGTGTGCACAAACATGATTGAACGCGACAACGCGCCGTGTTCATCCAGTGTATTTTTAAAGTACAGATAGTCATCATATTTGAGTCCCATTCCGCCGAGAATAATGATATCTACTTCCGCCTGAAGCGCAATTCTGGCCAGCAACTGATTGTACGGCTCGCCAGCTACGGAAAAAATCGGCAGTTTCTGCGATTCTACCAGCGTATTAAAAACGTCAATCATCGGAATCCCGGTACGAATCATATTGCGGGGAATAACGCGTTTTGCCGGATTAACCGATGGGCCGCCGATAGGAATTAAATCCTCTTCAATTGACGGACGATGGTCTCGCGGGACACCACGTCCATTAAAAATCCGTCCGACCAAATCTTTTGAAGACGACACTCGCATTGAATGTCCAAGAAAACGCACCTGATCGCCAGTGCTTACGCCACGACTTCCGGCAAACACTTGAAGATAAACTTTATTGTCCAGCAGTCTGATTACCTGCGCCAGCGAAGTGCCGCGGGAACTGGTAACTTCCGCGAGTTCATTGTAGCTGACATCATCCGCTTCCACGGTAATTACATTACCGGCAATTTGAATTATTCGATGATATACTTTACGCATGGGCATGCTCCTTAACTTTTAAATCAATAGCGCTTTCAAGTTCACGGAAATCGTTGGAATCCATGACGACGTAGTTCCAGTCGATGAACAGCTGGCGCAACTCCAGAAAATACCGGCGAGCCGTATCTTTATCGCTGAAATCAAACGTTGTATTCAGAACGGAAACAACTTTTGTAAAAACGTAAGTTTGTCTTTCTTTGTCCGAAGCGCCGTCAACTTTATCAAACGTATTCTGCTGGAGATAAACGTAATCCAGAAATTCACTTTTCAGGTAAATCATAAAGTCATCAATATGCGTGCCTTCTTCGCCAACAACCTTCATCATCTGATTAACTTCACTGCCGCGGCGCAAAATCGCTCTGGCTTCCGCAATCTGTGTTTTATCAACGATACTTTTGTAATGGCTCCAACTGTCAAGCGGATGGATTGCCGGAAAACGTCTGGCATCAGAACGTTCACGGGATAGTCCGAGGAACGCGCCAACCACTTTCAGCGTCGCCTGAGTTACCGGTTCTTCAAAATTCCCCCCGGCCGGGCTGACCGCGCCGCCAATAGTAACTGAACCTGTCGAACCGTCATTAAGTTTCACCAAACCGGCACGTTCGTAAAACCCGGCAATCAAAGATTCGAGGTAAGCCGGAAAGGCTTCTTCTCCGGGAATTTCTTCCAGTCGTCCGGACATTTCGCGCAATGCCTGCGCCCAACGCGAAGTTGAGTCCGCCAGCATCAGGCAGTTCAAACCCATCGACCGGTAATATTCAGCCAGCGTCACGCCTGTATAAACCGAAGCTTCACGGGCGGCGACCGGCATTGAACTGGTATTACAAATAATAATTGAACGGTCAATCAATGTTTTTCCGGTGCGCGGATCTTCGAGATGCGGGAATTCGCGGAGAATTTCCACTACTTCACCGGCGCGTTCGCCACAGGCGGCGATAATTACGACATCCGCTTCAGCATACTGGCTGAGCGCGTGCTGCAAAACAGTTTTCCCGGCGCCGAACGGGCCTGGAGTACAGAACGTACCGCCAACCGCAACCGGGAAAAACGTATCAATAATACGTTGCTGCGTAATAAGAGTATCTGTCGAAAGCAACTTTTCTTTATATGCGGTAATCGGAATTTTAACCGGCCAGTTCTGCACCATCGTAACCGGGCGTTCTTCACCTTTTTTATTTTTCACTCTGGCGACAATTTCCGAAATTTTATATTTTCCGGCAGGCTTGACTTCTATAACTTCCCACTCGCCGTGAAACGCAAACGGAGTCATGATGTAATGTTTGAAAATTCCTTCCGGCACATGTCCAAGCCAGTCTCCGGCAATAACTTTATCGCCCGGCTTTGCCATCGGCGTAAATTCCCATTCCCGCTCATAATCCAACGCCGGCAAATAAAGACCGCGTTTAAGAAAGAAACCGGACATTTCCGCCAAATCGTTCAATGGATTCTGAAGTCCGTCGTAAACGCGGGTCAGCAACCCGGGACCGAGTTCAACGCTGAGCAGTTCGTCTGTAAATTCAATGCGGTCATTGATTTTCAATCCGGCCGTATTTTCAAATACCTGCAAGTCGGCCCGGCGGCCGCGCACCCGGATTACTTCGCATTTTAAACGTTCTTTGCCGACAAGCACATAAGCCACTTCATTCTGAGTAACTTGCGTATCGAACTCAACTGTCAGCATATTGCCGTTTACGCCGACCACTCTTCCTGTATTCGTGTCCTGCATCGCCAGTGAGTCTCCCTGTTTTATATTAAATTAAAGTTATATTCCAGTTTTCAAATCGCCGCGTTTTTGTTCGCGAGCAGTAATCGTATTTAAAATCTGTTGCAGATTCTCAGTTCCAGTTTCAACTTTCCGGTCAAGCCATTTTTCCCGAATTTGCAATTTCAGTTTGTAAACGCAAAGCCAGTCAATATCAAAAAAATGTTTTGCCTCAAGATCATCCAGCAAGCTCCAACGCATCCGGTCAAAATATTTCTCGCGTTCAAGCGGGTTGCTCTGGGCGAATGCTTCCTGAATTCCATTCTCAACCTCAGCAAACCAGTCATCTTCCTGGAGTGTATATTGAGAAATATCTTTGCCATGTCCGCCACGATTAGCGGCAATCCGGTTGCGCAAACAAATTTCCCATTGCCGCCACTTGTCCGCCGCAGAGCCTGCGGGAAACGCATCGGCAGCCGACGGCGCCGGGGAAACAGCCTGTAGCAGGGCAAGGTCATCCTCAGAAAGCTGCATTTCACAGTTTTCCATGAATTCATCGCCGGTTAACGGCGGATTCTCTTCCAAACTGAGCATCGGCAGAGAACTCACCAAATAATAATACGCACCCATGTTAATCTATCCTGAAAGAATCAGTTCTTATCCTGCTTGATAATTTCCGCCAGACGCGGCCCGACATATTCGCCGATAATGTCGGTTATGGCATCGTCGGTAAAATCAAAAAACACATCATTCCCGCTGAAACCAATTTTTAAGCCGCCGCCAATATCGCTTTCCGGGAAAAGTTGCGGATCAGTTTTAAAACTG
This sequence comes from Victivallaceae bacterium, assembly GCA_041674645.1. Lineage (GTDB taxonomy): Bacteria > Verrucomicrobiota > Lentisphaeria > Victivallales > Victivallaceae > JBAYVM01. Next base: position 21,580 of record JBAYVM010000002.1, read on the forward strand.
GCGGACAAACTTCCGGCCAATAATTTTTGCATAGCTTCCAAATCCTTCGGAGCCACCAGAAGTTCAATCGCCGGTTCATCCGAATCATTGTTTTTATTGAACGCATCTGCCATCTTCAAAATTATCCCGCCCATATATTCTGGCGTCATCGCGTCTTCGGCATTGCCCCGGATAATATTGCTTAAACGGGATTGCAGTTCGTCTTTGAGTTTAAGGATGATATCCCGCGCCGCCTGATGAACCGCAGTTTTTGCCCGTTTTTCCAAACTTGCAGCATCATCTTCAGCTTTTTTTCTAATGCCGTCAGCCTCAATCTTGGCTTGTGCAATTATTTTTTCCGCATCTTTTTTCGCGGCGGCAACTATTTTATCTTTTTCATCATCAGCTTTCTTCAAGCCTTCATGATGAATTTTTTCCAGCAGACCTTGAAGTTCTTCTGCCATGGTAAAAACCTCCCTGACAATAAAAATTTAAATATCTGATTAGAATATAACCAATTAAAAAATTATCAACATAATTTAAACGATTTTAGCCGGATTTTTCCCGCTGCACTCAATCGGCCATCTACAAAATAAGATTCTGCCGATTTCCAGTTGATTTTTTCTCTTTTGCGATTCTATTTAGGGAAAAAATAAACACCTTGTAACCGGAGCTGGCGATGACCATTGATGAACTAAAAGTTGTGTCCATTGAGGCAACAAAAAGAATAGCCCTTCTCGGCGAATTTTTACAAATAGAGAATAAACGCAAAGAGATGGAAGAAATTGAAGAACTGATGTCGGCAGCAGATTTCTGGGACAATAAAGAAAAAGCCCAGGGAACCGTCGGGGCGCTAAGTTCATGCCGGAACTTAATTGAACCTTTTGACCGGATTAAAGGACAAATCGACGATTTCGAGGTGCTGATTGAACTGGCAGAAGAAGATCCGGACATGGAACAGGAAGCCGATGCCACCTGGAAAAAACTCGCGAAAGAAATGGATAAAATTGAACTGCTCAGCTTTCTGTCCGGAAAATTTGACCGCAATAATGCATATTTCTCAATTCACGCCGGCGCTGGCGGCACCGAGTCGTGCGATTGGACTTCAATGCTGATGCGCATGTACCGCCGCTGGTTTGAACGCCGCGGCTGGAAAGATGAAGTTGTGGACATTCAACCCGGTGAAGAAGCCGGCGTAAAAAGTGTTACCATCCGCGTTGAAGGGGAATTTGCCTACGGCTACCTCCGAGCAGAAAAGGGCGTTCACCGTCTGGTGCGCATTTCGCCATTCGACAGCAACGCCCGGCGTCACACTTCATTCGCCTCTGTTGACGTATTTCCTCAGCTGGATGAAGATATTGACATTGACATTGACGAAAAAGATTTACGGATTGACACGTTCCGTTCCAGCGGAGCTGGCGGCCAACATGTGAACACTACCGACAGCGCTATTCGCATCACCCACCTTCCATCAGGCGTAGTCGTTTCCTGCCAGATGGAACGTTCTCAGCATAAAAATCGCGCAACTGCCATGGGGATGCTGAAAGCCAGATTGTACGAACTGGAAGAAGAAAAACGGCGCAACGAAGCCGATTCCCTGCGTGGCGAGCGAACTGAAATGGGCTGGGGCAATCAAATCCGGTCTTATGTGCTGCATCCTTATCAGATGGTAAAGGACTTGCGCACTGAAGAGGAAACCGGCAACACCGCCGCCGTCCTCGATGGCGACCTTGACCGTTTTGTTGAAGCCTGGTTGAAACACGGAACAAAAAAATAATTTTTTTGAATAAATAAATCGACAAACTAATGAAAAATTCTTTTCCCCGCCTATGCCCTGCATCATGTGTTATTTTTGCCGTAACAATTCTATGGTTTGGTTTATTTGCGCTTGGAGGCGTTGACCCGCATCACGACGGAATCATGCTTAAGCCTGCCGCAGATGTCGCTACCGGGCAGATATTGTTCCGCGACACATTTACCCAATATGGACTTTTAACAGTTTTTTTACAGGCATTGGCGATAAAGATTGGCGGTGCGACAGTGCTGGCAGTGCGACTGTCTACGGTGCTATTTTATGCAATGTCTGCCGTATTGCTTTATCGTATATGGAGTCGATTGCTCAATCCCGGGTACGTCTGGGGTGTAATGATATTATTTTGGATTCTTCCGGGTTTCTGTTTGTCCGGCTGGATTTTTTTGCCGTGGAGTTCTGTTTACGCGCTCTTTTTTATGTTGTTGATGACTGAATGCATATTTAATGTTCTAAAAACAGAACGTAAAATCGACTGGTATTTTATTGGCGCGGCTGGAGCGGCAGCATTTTGGTGTCGTCAAACATATGGAGTGACACTCGTGGCAGCTGGAATTTTTGCCGTATTGTTACATTGGCGTCAGGTTGAACAGTGGAAGGTGACATTGCAACGACTTTTGCGGTTGGTTGGCGGCGCTCTTTTGTTTTCAGCCTTGCCGGTAATGTATTTATTGGTCTGGGGCGCTTTTGAAGACTGGTGTATACAGTCGATTCGCTTTGCCTTCCGCTTTGGCAAAACAGGCGGGGTTGACATTGGAGGATTGCCGGAAGTATGGCTGCCGCTACAATTAATTTTAGCCTTGTTTCCAATCAAAACATCGTACGTGTTGTTTCCCGTTTTAACATTACTTTTTTTTGTATATTCCATAATTGGAATTTGGAAAAAAAAAGCAGTTAACTGGTTTTTGCTGGCGGTCGCTCTCGTGGCGTTAGCCTCCTGGCATCAATATTTTCCGGTTGGATGTCCACGACACTGGTACTGGGCGGCAACGCCAATGTTCGGCTTTTTTGTGCTGACGATACAAAATTTAGTAGCGGCAACCGGACGGCGAATGTTGCGCTTTAGCGCGATTGTACTCTTAACGCTCCTCCTCGTCCCAACAATCCTTGAGCGGATAAATGGAATGGTTGATTACTGCCGCAATTTCAGTCAACGGCGACAAATCATCCAGGCTCCGATGGGCGGAATTTTTTTAGAACCTGGAGCCTATAACTATTGGCAGGCGGTGCAAAAAGCGTTTGACTCCATCCCGCCACAATACAACAAACGGGCGTTTGTTAATCTTACTGATTCAGGATTGTACAATCTCTACTTTCCGGAACAGAAAAATTTTCACCCAATGTATATCAATTGGGGAGCGCAAGTTTACGGCGATTATCCGGAAAAGCTGAAGCTGTTTTTAAATGATAAGCAACCAGTAGCAATTTTTTATTCAAACAAGCAACCGCGTAAAAGTTTTATGTTCTTTCGCATCAAGAATAGAAATGTTGACTTGTATTTATTAATCCCCCCACAATAGCAAGTTGACTGTGCGATGAGCTCTGATTGCTTTATTTTCCTTTTCCGCCACGCATCATCGTAATGAATCCTTTTTGCTAGTTTGAAGTCCTTGTAATGATGCAATATATTACACCTCCAATGGAGTAGTATTCATTATTACCCATTCATTTTAAGAAAAAAACAAAAAATGTCATGTCGGTCACTTGACGGATGACGTAATATTGAAGAATGGTTTTTTGAATATTTAAATTAAAAAAAGTCGGATTGTTCATCACTAGCTCAAAGAGATTTAAGGAACCCCAAAAATCATGCCTGACAAATCCTGGCAAAAAAAACCATTACTCCTGAGTAACGAATGGATGTATATCATCGCCGTTGGCATACTCTCGTTTCTGGTTTTTCTGCCGGCAATGAATTATGCTTTTCTTACCGAATGGGATGATGGAGGTTTTATTGTACAAAACCCATATCTTACTCTATCGCTTACCAATCTGCAATATTGGCTTACAAATACGACGCAAACAGTTTTTACCCCGGTAACAATGTACTCTCTGATGCTGGACCGCTGGTTGTTTGAATTGAATCCAATCGGTTATCATATTCATAATATGCTGCTACACGGTATTGCCGCCATGTTGCTCTACGGCATTGCACGCCATCTCGGCATAAGCTGCAAAGTTGCATTTTTGGTAACTATTTTATGGGCGATTCATCCGCAAAGGATAGAGTCCGTCGTATGGATAACTGAGCGTAAAGACGTTCTGGCTGGAGTATTTGGGTTTGGCGCGGTTCTTCTGTTTATGAGAGCATTTGACCGGCGACAAATGTCTATTGCGGCTACTATTCTACTGCTGTGCGCAATGGGAGCGAAGCCTTCCACCGTAACGCTTCCGGGAATAATGGTTATTTATGCATTCAGCAAATGTCCAAAACTATCAGCAATTAAATTTTTACTCCCGGAAATATTTGTGACAGTTGGATTTTACATTTATTTTTATCTTATTTCGCAATCATGCCTGTCTGGAGAGACGGAAAGTTTTTCCCGCTTGTTGCTGGTAGTCACTCATAATGGCATGTGGTATCTGGTTACTGCTTTTATTCCTTTTGAACTGAATCCTATTTATCCGCGAATCGGTTTTAATCTAAACACATTGAGTGTGTTGTTAATTGGCTGCGGAATTATTGTCGGCATTATTGCGACAATCAGGCTTGTCAAAGCGTCTTTCTATCGTACGGTGCTATTTGCAGCTGCCTGGCTGTGTTTGTTCCTGCCGGTAAGTTCATTTGTGCGCTTTACTAATACAGATTATTGTGACCGCTATAATTATTTGCTGGCCGGAGTAGCGTGGCTTGGGGCAGGAATGCTTGTCGACAAAGTACTTGAAATGACGAAAAATAATTTACGGAAAAATCTGTTGTTTTCCTCTTTAGCTTTTTTTACGGCAATAATTTATCTGTTTTTAACTTGGAGCTATATGCCTTCATGGAAAAACAGCACACAATTATTTACCAGAGCGCTGGAGACGACATACCCAAATACCTGCGCCGCAGTCTGTCTTGGATTAAACGGTTTAAACTTGAATAATCCGGCAACGTTGGAGTTAGCAGGAAGAACTCTGATTGACCTGGCAGAAAAGAATAGTGAAATACGACTTCCGGAAAATCTTAAAAATGCCGATTCTGCTTATTTTACTGGAATATATTTTATCGGAATGGCTTATGTGCTCCAGGAACAATATGCCGATGCGTTGCAAGTATTACGTTTGACCGAAGCAGCGGCCTATAAAAAAGAATTAAACCTTTATGAAGCCAAAACCCACTTGCCAAAATTGTGGGGTAGCCTGGCAACTTGTTACTTGAAAACCGGACAAGTTAATGACGCTCTGCGTTGCCTGCAAAATCAACTGAATACACTCGAACCGGACACTGCCGAAGCCTGGTTCTGCCGGGGAATGATTGCCTTCTTGAAAAAAGATTTACAACAAGCCCGCCGGGACTGGCTTAAAGCAAAATCTATAAACGATTCTGACCCGAAGATTTTACATAACCTTAACCGGGTGGAAACATTATTAAAAACGTCGCAGCCTGTAAAGGCTGAATAAGGATTTCATATATGGACTTAAAAGAAACTAGAAGTAAATTTTTTGACTACAGCTCAGTTCATCCCTGGGAAATAGTCCGGCTGGAATTTGCAGAACAAATTTTGAAAAATTACGCTCCGGAGGCGATTAATCTGATTGATTTCGGTTGCGGCAATTGCTATGTCGCAAACAAATTGGAAAAAGATATCGGCATGGAGATAACGGCGATTGACAATGCGTTCAGCGATGACCTGTTGAATGCGTTGCGCAAAAAAACTTCCGGCCGCAATATCCGGTTAGCCAGAAACATTGATGAAACCTTCGTTCCGGACAATTATTATGATGTCATATTATTGATGGACGTGCTGGAGCACATCGAAATTGACCATAATCTGTTGCAGGATTTGGTTTCTAACAAAAAAATTAAACCCGGCGCTGTTTTCGTTATTACCGTTCCAGCGTTTTCCCTGCTTTATTCACGACACGACAGATTGTTGGGACATTGGCGCAGATATACCCGACGAAGAATATGCCGACTGGCGGAAGACTGCGGCGCGGAAGTTATTGATTCCGGATATATTTTCAGCCTGTTGCTGATTCCACGCTTCATTTCCTTGTTAATTCAAAAAATATTCCATCGTCATGATTTACTTGATGAATCAACGGTTGCGGTTGGAGAATGGAACAGAGGAGCAACTTTAACCGCAATCATTGCATTTATTCTCAAAGCAGATATATTTGTTGGTCAATTACTTAATAAATTAAAAATCAGAATCCCGGGGCTGTCATGTTATCTGGTATGCCGAAAACCACATTAGTCATTCCATGCTATAATGAAGAAAAACGTCTTAATCCGGCAGCCTTTAATGATGCCATAATAAAATATCCTTCATTAAATCTCTGTTTTGTTGACGACGGCAGCAATGACAACACCTTACAACTGCTCCAGAATGCTTTTGCGCAAAATGAACGGGTGAAAATTATTCCGCAGGAAAAAAATGCCGGTAAAGCTGTTGCCGTCCGTCAAGGAATACTCAACGCCATTCAAGATAATGCAACAGAACTGGTCGGGTTCTGGGATGCTGATTTGGCGACACCGCTTTCTGAACTTGAACATTTTCTGCATGAGTTCCAAAAGCCCGGGATTGAACTGGTTATTGGTTGCCGCTTCCGTCGGATGGGTTCTGACGTAAAACGCAAAACCTCCAGACATTACCTCGGAAGAGTTTTCGCCACCACGGTCAGCCTGTTGCTTGCCATGCCGGTTTACGATACTCAATGCGGCGCCAAAATCATGCGCGCAGAACTGGCAAAAAAACTTTTTGCCAAGCCGTTCATTTCACCATGGCTGTTCGATGTTGAACTTTTGAAACGCATGAAAGAACTCAAAGGCATAAAACACTGCGAACAAAGCATCATTGAACTGCCGTTGCGCCGCTGGAATGA
>JBAYVM010000003.1:0-27842 GCA_041674645.1 Victivallaceae bacterium
ATTTTGGCAATAATTCCTTCATGCAGATTTTCTTTGCCGTCAACCAGTTGCTGATCGAGATAGCGCAGTTTAAGCCGGTCGCTGGCGGTATAATAAGCATCATCGTTATTCTGTTCTTTTTGGGAACAATCTGCCGCGACTTGCGCCATCGTTTTTTTAGATTTCAGTCGCCGGTTGCAGTCAGCCGACCATAACTGTTGATGAACAATCAAATCCGGATAACGCCGGATCGGGCTGGTGAAATGGCTGTAGCGACCTTTTCCGAGACCAAAATGCAATTCAGAATTTTCCAGATAATAGGCGCGCGGCAGAGAACGCAGAAACGCGCCGAGCAGAGCCGGTTTTCTGGGATCGTCGGGCAGGCTGTCAAGGAATTCGTTGCAGGCGATGCGGCTGGTCAGGTCGCCGGGAACAATTCCGAACGATTCTTCAGCCATTACGGAAAATTCCGCTATTTTTTCCGGGTCGGGAGTTGGATGCACCCGGTACATTCCGGGAATAGCCCGTTCGATCAACTCTTTTGCCACTTCGGTATTGGCGGCCAACATACATTCTTCAACCAGTTGGTCGGCTTCGCGCTGTTCTTTGCGTTCAATCCCGATAATCCGGTTCTCTTTTTCATCGCACACAACCCGGACTTCCGGAATGGACATTTCAAGAAATTTTTCATTTCGTCTCCGGTATTCGCGCATATTCCGGGTGAGTTCAACCAGTTCGCCGATTTTTCCGGCAAATTCCCGATCCCAGCCTTCGCACAAATCGCCGGTATCGATAAAGCTCTGTACTTCACCGAAAGTAAGACGTTTTTTGACTTGAATAAAACTGTGGGTTCTGCGGGAACTCAGTATTCTGCCGCTCTGTTTGTGGACGGTCATAATGACTGAATGCGCCAGCGAATCGCCATCCGGAGTGAGGCTGATTTTCGCGGTGAGGACTTTCGGCAACATCGGCAGTGTCCGCCCTGGAAGATAAGAGGTGAAACCGCGTTTTAAAGCTTCTTGGTCCAGTTCACTGCCACAGGTAATCCAGGCGGCGACATCGGCAATATGCACGCCCAGCTCGACTTCATTTTCATCTTTGCCCGGCATAATTGAAATCGCGTCGTCAAAATCTTTCGCGTCATGCGGGTCAATCGTCGCGCAGAACAGTTTGCGGAAATCTTCACGCCGAATATCCTGTGGTTCCACTTTTGCGGCGTCCTCATTCTGTTCCGCAGTATATGGCGACATCAGGCTGAATTCTTTGCATACGGCGTCAAGGTCGTTGGCAATCTCACCGGCCACGCCCATTTTATCGACAATCGCGCCGCGTTTGATTCCGGAACTGTCATCCTGATGATGAAGCAGTTTTATTTCCACCCATTCACCGCGTTTTGCGCCGTTAAGGCTGCCGCTGACCTCAATATCCTGCGAAATCCGTTTATTCAGCGGACGTACTTTGTGCCCGGCAATGAGTTCGCCGACAATCGTTTCATGGGCGCGTTTGATGATTTCCACCACTCTACCGGCGGGCCCGCGGTCATCGCGTTTATCTTCGGCGCGTTCTTCGAGCAACGCCACATCCACTTCATCGCCATTCATTGACGAATTAAGAAAGTGCGGCGGAATAAAAATATCCTGTATTTTTTCTTCAGATTCTTCTGTTTGATAAGGTTTTACGAAACCAAATCCACCCGGAGTAATGGAAATAATTCCGCGAGCGGCAACCACTGCCGTTGAGTGTTTTCTGGAGGCTTTGCGGGTTTTAGTACGTTCGGCTATCCGGTGGAGTCTTCTCTTTTTTTTCTTTTCCATAAACTGATTCCAAATTGATCTTTAGTTAAAAAGACAATACAGCTCCGGAGATTATTTGTAAAACCGGTTTTTGATTAAACCTGTGAGTTTTCTGAGTGTTGCAATTTCTTACAGAATATTGATTTCCTGACATATCCTGCATATATTAAGCGAAAAAATAAAGGGCAATGAAATAAGATGCAATATCGAAAATTTGGGAACACCGGAATTGAGCTTTCCCGGCTGGGATTCGGGGCGATGCGCCTGCCGATGACCAACGACGGAGAAGGTAAATCTCACCTTTCCATGGACGAATCGATAGACGTGTTGTGCTATGGTTTTGAGCAGGGAATTAATTATGTGGATACCGCCTACGGTTACTGTGGCGGCGAAAGTGAAATCGCGGTCGGACGCGCGCTGAAAAAAGGCTGGCGCGACAAGGTCTATCTTTCAACTAAACTGCCATTGTGGAGCGTTAGCGGACAGGCAGATTTTCGCCGTCTGCTGGAAGAACAGCTTGGCAAGTTGCAAGTTGACCATATTGATTTTTATCATTTTCATGGAGTTAATGCGGATAAATTTGAAAACAAAATATTGCAATTCAATCTTATTGATGAAGCCATGAAAGCCAAAGAACAGGGGTTAATCCGGTTTCTGTCCTTTTCTTTCCACGACAAACCGGAAAATATGTTGCCAATCATTGACACCGGAGTTTTTGATTCAGTACTTTGTCAGTATAATTTACTTGACCGCGCCAACGAACCGTCCATAAAATACGCGGCAGAAAAAGGGCTGGGCGTTATTGCCATGGGTCCGGTTGGCGGCGGACGATTGGCGTTTGCGGGCAGCATTTTTGAAGACGCGCTCGGAGGAAAAGTTTCCACGCCGGAGCTGGCAATGCGGTTTGTGTTAAGCAATCCCGACATCAATTGCGCCTTGTCCGGCATGAGCGCCAGGCAGATGGTGGACGATAATGTAAAGGTTGCAGGACAGAACGCCGTATTGAATTCGCAGGAAATGTCGCAGATACAAGAGTTGCAGGAAAAATGCAAATCGCTGGCGCAAATTTATTGCACCGGTTGCGCATACTGCATGCCCTGCCCGTTTGAAGTAAATATTCCGGCCTGCCTGGAGGCGTTAATTTATCACAAAGTATATCGGATAGAGCCGCATGCCCGCAACAAATATGCCGCCATTAGCAGTGGCGCGGCAACAGGCAAAACCGCGAGCGCTTGCACGAATTGCGGCGCTTGCGAAGAAAAATGTCCGCAGAAAGTCAAAATTCGCGAACATCTGGCGGAAGCCGCCGCCATCTTCGAAAAATAACCTGCTCCAAGCGGAGTATTTTTTTGCTTATCGCATTGCATAAATGAATGAATGGATTAAATTTAAGCGGGTTCGAAGGTTTCTGTAAGTTTTTGAGAGGCGCATTGCCTCTCAATATTTTTTTACATGAGAAAGCGGCGGCGGATTTTTCTGCCGCGTCGCTGACTTTGCAACCCTTTCAAAAGAGGTCAACAGGATGGAAAAGTTTGATGTATGTGTAATCGGGGCTGGCCCTGGCGGTTATGTGGCGGCAATTCGCGCTGGTCAGAGCGGACTGAATGTGGCGCTGGTGGAAAAAAATCATTTTGGCGGAACCTGCCTCAATATCGGCTGTATTCCCACTAAAACCCTGATTGCTTCCGTCGAAGTATTGCATAAAACGCAACATGCGGCGGAATTCGGCATTGAAATCACCGGCGAAATCAAAGCCGACTGGACAAAAATGCTGGCGCGTAAAGACGATGTAATCGGCAAATTGCGCGGCGGAATCGAATCACTGCTGAAAAGCGCTGGCGTTAAAGTTTTCAGCGGAACGGCTTCATTTCTGAACCGGAAAAATATTATCGTCAACGGCGGCGTCGATTCCGGAGCAAAAATCGAAGCGAATAATTTTATTATCGCGACGGGCTCGGAATCGCTTGTTCCAAAATTTATTCCGGAATCGCCACGAGTCTTGACTTCAACGGAATTGCTCTCTGTGCCGAAAATTCCGAAAAGCCTGCTGGTTTTGGGCGGCGGAGTTATCGGTTGTGAATTTGCCTGTCTTTTCGCCGGACTTGGAACAGAAGTGACGGTAGTCGAAATGTTGCCGTCAATTCTCCCGAACATCGACCGCGAAACCGTGCGGGTATTGTCCACAAAAATGAAACAGGCTGGAATTAAAATCTTGACCGGCGCTCCATTGGAAGATATCAAAGCTTCCAGTAAAGGCGTCAGCGGAAAAGTTGCCGGAGAAACGCTTACTGCTGACTATCTGCTGGTTTCTATCGGACGCAAAGCGGTTACCGCAGGACTGAACGCGGCTGGAGCTGGCGTTGCCGTTGATGAACGCGGCTGGATTCCGGTTGACGCTAAATGCCGCACTAATGTTCCGGGAATTTACGCTATCGGCGATATCGGCGGCAAAATCTGGCTGGCGCATCTCGCCAGCGCCATGGCGGTTTGCGCCGTGGATAACATTGCCGGAAAACGCAGCGAATTCAATTACAACTTGATTCCCGGCTGTATTTTCACCAATCCGGAAATCGGCACGGTCGGTTTGACTGAAGAGCAATGCAAAGAACGCGGCATAAATTACAATGTCGGCAAGTTCCCGTTCGCGGCTCTCGGAAAAGCGATGGCGATTAATGAAACGGACGGTTTCTGCAAAATTATTGCCGACGCCGAAACCGATCAGGTGCTCGGAGTTCACATTATCGGACCGCATGCCACCGACTTAATCGCGGAGGCAGTTCCGGCAATGAACCTCGAAATTACCGCGAGAGAATTGGGCAAAGCTATTCATCCGCACCCGACGCTGGGCGAAGTAATGATGGAAGCCGCACATGCCCTCCACGGAGAAAGCGCTCATATACCCGTCCGCCGCAAACGCAAATAATTTTTGAAAGCCGGATTGCAGAATCCGGCTTTTTTATAACAAAATAAAAACCGGTTTATAGTTTAGGCCAGTTATTGCAATTCATAATATTCGAGTTATTGTTTATGAATTAACGTTGTCTGTTTTAAACTGATTACACGAGAAAATATTCATATAATTATGGCAATGGAAAACGTAAAAACCGTTAAACCTGTATCCCGCCGGGATGTCGCGAAAGCTTCCGGAGTGAGCTTAACTACGGTTACGCATGCGCTGAATCCGACTCCGGGCACGCGGGTCAACGAAGCAACTCGGGCACGAGTAATGAAGGTTGCTACTGAACTGGGCTATCGTCCCAACTTCATCGGGCGGGCGTTGGTAACCGGGAAAAGTTTTTCCATTGGATTGATGCAGCCGCAATATGAATCAATTTTTTCCGATTTCTATCAACGAATGTCTTACGGTCTGGCGATTTCAATGGGGCACGATGATTACAATCTGCTGCTGACTTTCCGCGACGGACAGAATGGTTTTTTGAAAACTATCCGGCAGGGCCGGGTGGACGGCATGGTGGTATTGCAAAGCGATTTTGACACTAAATATATTGATCAGACAATTGCAAAAGGTCTGCCGACGGTCGTGCTTAACCGCACTTACGATATTGACGAAACAACCCGGGGCGGCAACGTATCATCCGACCATTTTGAATTAGTTACTGCCTTAATGGAAAAATTTACCGCGAGTGACTGTAAAAATATTCTGACCGTGATAGACCAAACTTACTGCGAGCCGAATTTACAGTTATTTGATGCAGCCCGCAGGATTGCCGTGACCCTCGCCAAGTCAGGAATCGCCACCGAAAACCTGACTCCGTCGCAGACTGATTTTGAAGCGCAAATCAGAAATGCTTTTGCTTCCGGACGGCGCTGGGATGCAATTTATATTGACGGGGTTGAGTTTGTCATGCCGCTGGTAAAAGCTGCCGCCGAGTTCGGATTCATTCCCGGTAGAGATTTTGAATTACAGCTTTCAGACGCGCCGCGCGATCTTTCGTCGCGCAACTTGGATTTTCCAATTACCATTTATTTTCAACAGCCGGAAAAAATGGGTGAAGCCGCGTGGAAAATGTTGAAAGGTCTGATTGCCGGAGAAGATATTGTGCGGCGAATGCTTGTTCCGTATAAAAAAGTTGACTTGTAAAAGTTACAATTTCTATAATAAAAAAAAGGACTCTTAAAATGAGCGTATTAAAAGTTGGAATGATTGGTCTGGACACTTCACACTGCCCGGCATTTGTAAAACTGTTGAATGATGATAAAAATGAATTCCATGTTTCCGGCGCAAAAGTGGTCAAAGCTTTTCCGGGCGGAAGCGCGAAGTTTTCCAACAGCATCAACCGCGTTGGACAATTTACCGAAGAGCTGAGAACGCTTGGCGTGGAAATTTGTGATTCCATCGAAGCCGCCGCTGAAGGCATGGACGCGTTCTTGCTGGAAAGCGTGGACGGCTGTCAGCATCTTGAACAGTTCAAAGCGCTGGCAAAATTCGGCAAGCCGATTTTTATCGACAAACCGTTTGCCTGCTGTTTTGCCGATGCCAAAGCCATTGCGGCAATTGCCAAAGAGAAAAATATTCCCGTAATGACCGCCTCTGCTATCCGCTACGCAAAAGGGATTGACGGCGCACTTGATGCCGATGAAACTGTTGGCTCCTGCGAAGCGTTCGGCCCAATGGCGCTGTTGCCTGACTACAGAGATTATTTCTGGTATGGAATTCATTCCGCTGAAACGCTTTATTCATTTATGGGTAAAGGTTGCCGCACTGTTCAAACTTTCAACACCGAAAAAAATGATGTCATCGTCGGCTTGTGGGATAACGGTCGCATCGGAACTCTGCGCGGAAACCGGGTTGGAGCTAATAATTTCGGTTGCACAGTCGTTACCAACAAAACCACTAAAGCCTGTTTCGCTTCACACGATGTGCCTTATTATGCGTTGATGCTGAAGAAAATCGTGCCGTTTTTCCAAACCGGAATTTCACCGCTTGAGCTTGATGAGAGCCTGGAAGTGATTGCGTTTCTTGAGGCTGCCAGCCAAAGTCTGGCGAATGGCGGCAAAACCGTCGAAATCATGAAATAAAGACTTCAGAAATAGTTTAATTCCAAAGGAACAGATTGAATATGAGAATATTATCCGGGATTCAGCCCTCCGGCGTACCGCATATCGGCAATTATTTCGGCATGATGCGGCCGGCAGTGGAATTGCAGGAAAAAGGCGAAGCTTTTTTATTTATAGCAGACTATCATGCTTTAACGACTTCGCCTGATCCGGCAGAACTGCGGGAAAGAGTGCTCGGCGTGGCGCTCGACTTTCTCGCCTGTGGCCTGAACCCGGAAAAAACGGTATTCTTCCGCCAGTCTGAAGTTCCGGAAGTCACCGAGTTAACCTGGATACTCAATACGATTACCACGGTCGGACTGCTTGAGCGCGCTCACAGTTACAAAGACAAGATTGCCAAAGGGTTCGTGCCCAATAACGGTTTATTTTCATACCCGGTACTGATGGCGGCGGATATCTTGATTTATCAGTCAGATTTAGTTCCGGTTGGAAAAGACCAGAAACAGCATGTGGAAATTACCCGGGATATCGCCATTCGCTTCAATAATATCTACGGCGATATTTTCCGCATACCGGAAGAACAGATTCGGGAATCGGTTTCCGTCGTGCCCGGTATTGACGGACAAAAAATGTCCAAAAGCTACGACAACACCATTCCCATCTTTGGAGCTCAGAAAGCAGTTCGCAAAACTGTCATGAGCATCGTTACTGACTGCAAAGGACTGGAAGATGCCAAAGATCCGGATACATGCAATGTTGTCGCTCTTTATAAACTGTTTGCCGATGAACTTCAACTCAAGGCCATGCAGGATAAATATCGCGCCGGAAATTACGGTTACGGCCACGCCAAACAGGAACTGTTCGAAATTATGTGGGAATATTTTTCCCCGATGCGTAAGCGGCGTGAAGAGCTGGAAAATAATATGGATTATGTTCTGGAAGTGTTGCACAAGGGCGGCTTGCAAGCCCGCGCTGAAGCCGATAAAACTATGACTAAAGTACGCAAAGCTATCGGGTTGCGTTAAAAATCAGAATACTGGACAAGCTATAAAATAAGGCAGCAGATGAAAACATCCTGGCGCAGAATTTCGAAAGAAGTAGTATTCAAGACTCCAATTTTTGATCTCAATTGTGAAAAATCGGAATGCCTGAGAACTGGCGTGATGCAGAATTTTTTCTACATCAGTTGCGCCGACTGGGTGAATATAATCGCTCTGACCCCTGACCGCAAACTGGTCATGATCCGGCAATACCGCCACGGCTCGGATTGTACGGAACTGGAAATTCCCGGCGGCGGACTCGACAAAAGAGATTCCGATACAGTGGCTGGCGGCGCTCGCGAACTGTTTGAAGAAACCGGTTATCGCGGCAAAAACGGACGCATCATCGGGCAGGTCTGCCCGAACCCGGCAATCCAGGGAAACACTTGTTACACTGTGATGTTTGATGACTGCGAACAGATTTCCGCGCCTGAACTTGATGACACGGAAGTGATTGAAACTATTCTTGTTCCGGAAAATAATATTCGTCAACTGATTACCAGCGGAGCAATCCGCCACGGTCTGGTGCTCAACGCCCTCCATTTTTTCGAAATCCAAAACGACAAACCGGCGAAAAAATAACGCTGTCCGTCGTACGGACTCTTGCGTAAGGCTACTTAAAAAACAAAGCGGCACTGGAGCGCCGCACTACAACCCGCCCGCGGCGGACAAGTCCTCCTGAGGCGGAATGAACAATGAAATATTGCGCAAAAACACCAACACTAAAGTTTTCTGAATTACCCGGGAACGCCACTCTCCGTAGTGGCGAACCTAATTCAGCCAATCGGGAGATTGGCGCTCCCAGGACACTCCCAGAGCCAAACATCCTTTTTTGTGTTTTCATGCAGAATAAACTGGGAAAGTTCATGCCGTCATTGATTGTCGCAGGGAATTTCGACAATTCTTTTAATTCCTGAACGGCTCAGAACGATTCTGAATTTGTGATACTTAATGTTTCCGTCCATACCGTATTTCAGAATCATATTCAGATGATAAACACAGTCGCCTTTAATTTTTCTGTAGTTGTCGCTACCGTCTGGAACGAACAGTATTTTACGCGGATTATCCATTTTATTCAGAAAGCCGCTGACATTAAAACGGATGATGTCGTGAATTCCATCAACTTGAAAATCGGAAAAAATCTTTTCACACGCCGCCTGGAAAACTTTAATCTGTTTTTTTGAATAAATGATGTTTTCGGGCGCATAGCCATTATCCAGCTTGCCAATATAATCTTTATTTCTGATTTTAATAATTTCCGGCGGCAGTAATTTTTCATCCGGAACGAACGCAAATGATTCGCGGCAGAATCCGACTTCCGCATCCATCGCTGTACACAGGACGGTTTTGTAATCGTAAACGTATTTTCGCAACCAGCTCAATAAGAAAAGTTTGGACAGTTCTTTTATCCGGTCTTTGAAAATGTAGGAAATTACCAGCCCGAGAAACAGAGATAACGTCAAGTCTTGCAACGTGTTTCTGGAGAGGAAAACGAATCCCGTGGCGAAAGCCATTGCCACCCCGGCGGCGACGCCAGTCGCAATCTGTTCCAGCAGGCGACCTTCCACTTTGGTGTGAGTTGTCAGAAACAAAATGCTTCCCATGATTTTTTTGAGAATCCGCAGCCGGTAAATTACTTCTTCGTTATTACCTGCCGACGACGCGATTGCCGGGTAGCCGTTGATTTTCCGGTGCTCCAGTTCGCTGTTGATGACTTGAATTATCAGCTCGGGAATTTTGTTGTTGGTCACTGTTTTATGCTGCTTCAAAAATATCAGCAGCAGATAAAGATATTTCTCAACAATCAAACTGATATATTCATCTGAAAAGCTGTAGAACGAAAAATTATTATGGTCAATATGTGCTTCCTGAATAATTTCTTTCAGTTCCCGGAATGACTTGACAATATGTTTAACATCTTTGAGAAAACTCTCGATTAGAGCGTTGATACCCGGCTCCTGACCGTGATTCTCAATAAAAAATTCTTCATCCCGGATGGCGCTTTTTAAAATTGAACAGAACATCTTTAAGTGATAAGAATATTCCGCCACCGTATGTTCATTTGCGTTATGTCCCAATGCGGCAACTGTTTGTTTAACTTTCTCCAGCGGATTATCCGCTCCGTTAACGATTGAGGCCAGGCGAAAAACCGGAGTTTTCAGCCGGATGTATTTCTGCATATCCCGGTAAAAATCATTTTTAGAATAACTTAACTGGTTTATGCCTAGATTGTTCGGAAGAAAAATGAATGTCTCCACCGTGTATTCTGTTACCGGTTGTTCCCGGTCCAGCGGATAGGTGTATTTGATTTCAAACTGATACTTGTCATGTATCCGGATTGTCTCTTCAACGGTTTTTTGCATATTATCGCAACATTTTGTAATGGTTAATCGTTCCTGCTGCAACCTGATGAAATTAAATATAATTCTCCAACCGGATTAGCGCAAGTTTAAACTGCGTTTTATCAAAACCTGAATGCTAAGGAACTGTCACAATTTCTCAGGAGCCGTTCAGAAAAAACTAACTTGGAGAGCGCAGAGTTAAGTAAAGGGAAGAAAGTGTTAGGACGGGTTTCGCGCCGGGCGCCAGTAATTTTCGTTACATGCGTTCGGGAAGAAATAGACTTGCTGGCCGGTCCCCCAAGTTCCATAAAGCGCGGTAAAAAACTGACGTTCAATTGGCCCCCCGCTCTTGCTCAATTACTGAGCTCAGGTTTAAAATTTCTGAGGCTTTAATTTTTGCGCAAGTCGTTATATGTCAGTGTAAAATCAAAATTTTATGTGATTTTGCGCGGAAAAAGTTTGCTTTTCATGCTTGAACTATTATCTTACTAGTCCGTTTGATTTCTTCGACGTGTGGAAATCATTTATAAACAAGGTGTTAGCAAATAACTAAATTAACAAGAAAACAAACAACTAAACATGTTAACAGAAGAAACAAAAAATCAAGCCATCGAAATGGTCAATTACGTTGACCTGGACAACATGCCCTCCATGGACGAACTTCTCGGACTGACAGTGAAGAGCGAATTTGTCGAAGGCAGCATCATCGGCGGTACCATCGTAGAAAAGCGTAATGACGGAGTGCTGGTAGACATTGGTTACAAGGCAGAAGGCTTTGTTCCGTCAAGCGAATTCCTGAAATGGGCAAATGCCAAAGTAGGCGACAAGGTTGAAGTTTTTCTCGAAGAAATTGAAAATGAAAATAACATGCCGGAAATCAGCCTGCAGAAGGCGCATTCCATCAAGGCATGGAATAAAATTACTAACGAATATGGCGAAGGCTGCATAGTCAAAGGTCTGATGAAACACCGCGTCAAAGGCGGCATCATCGTTGATATTGACGGGGTTGAAGCGTTTCTTCCCGGATCACAAATCGACATTGGTCCTGTTCGTAATATGGATGAGTACATTGGTCATGAATATGACATCAAGATTCTCAAAATCAACAATGAGCGTCGCAACATTGTAGTTTCGCGTCGTGAATTGCTGGAAGAATCCCTCCGTGACAGACGCGGTGTTCTGCTCAAGGAAATGGAAATTGGTCAAGTTCGCAAAGGACTGGTCAAAAACATTACTGACTTCGGCGCGTTTATTGATCTCGGCGGCGTAGACGGTTTGTTGCACATCACTGATATGTCCTGGGGACGTATTTCACATCCGTCTGAAATTCTGGAAATTGGTCAGGAAATCGAAGTGATGATTCTGGATATTGATTATACTAAAGAACGTGTTTCTCTCGGGTTCAAGCAGAAGAGCCAGAATCCGTGGGAACAGGTACTGGAAAAATATCCGGTTGCTACCAAAATCAAGGGTCGGGTTGTCAATATCATGCCTTACGGCGCTTTCGTTGAAATCGAAGACGGCGTAGAAGGCTTGATTCACGTTTCTGAAATGTCCTGGACTAAACGTATCACTAAAGCTGGCGAAGTTGTAAGCGTTGGCGAAGAAGTTGAAGCGGTTGTACTGGATATTGACAAAGACAGCAAGAAAATCTCTCTGGGTCTGCGTCAGAAAGAACGTAATCCATGGGAAATCCTGGCGGAAAAATATCCGATTGGCAGCAAGATTAAGGGCAAAGTAAGAAACATGACCAGTTATGGCGCTTTCGTTGAAATCGAAAATGACATTGATGGTATGATTCATGTGTCTGATATGTCCTGGACTAGAAAAATCAACAATCCTAACGAAATTCTGAAGCCCGGCGACATGGTCGATGCGGTTATCCTGGACATCAATCCGGATCAGCAGCGCATTTCTCTCGGCTTGAAGCAGATTGAGCAGGATCCGTGGGAAAATATCAATACGCTTTACAAAGTTGGTGATTTGGTAAAAGGTAAAGTTACCAAGATTACTGCGTTCGGCGCATTTATCGAATTGTCTAACAAGATTGATGGTCTGATTCATATTTCTCAGATTAGCAAAGAACACGTTGAAAAAGTCAAAGATGTATTGGCTGTTGGCGTGGAAGTTGAAGCCAGAGTTATCAAGGTGGATACTGAAGAGCGCAGAATCGGGTTGAGCATCAAGGCTGCCAAAGAAGACTTCTCTGAAGAAGAATTGAAAGCCGCTGAAGAAGAATATACCGCAGCATTGAAACCAGGTGAAGAAATGGTTGCAATGGGCGAAGTATTCAACGAATCTTTTGACAAAATGATTGCAGAAAACGAAATTGCGGAAAATTCCAGCAAGAAGTAATCTGTTTACCTGATTGTCACAATAATAAAAATGCCGGATTTTTTCCGGCATTTTTTTTGAGATAAAATTGTACAAATTGAACTTGCGATTAAATTATGTTGAAGTGTTGGTTTATTATAAATCATTCGCGTAAAACATGAACAGGCTTGTTTTAAAAGCGCTGTTTTAAAAAGGTTGACATCATGAACAAAACTCAGCCGGATTTTAATTTGTTTGGCTCCGAAAAGCCTGTTGCTGATAAAAAGAACACCAGCAAAAAATCGGCTCACACAGCAAAAGACGACAAGCAGACTGAGATTGCTGTTACTGCCAAACAAGACAGTTCCGCCTCAGAGCTAAGTCCGATTCAAATGCGGCAGGCGGCGCTGGCCTGGCTGGCAATGCTTGCCCCGAGTGGCGTTGGAATAAAAGTGCCTACACGAATAAAGAAATATCAAGTTGATTTGGCCGCGTTCTGGTCTGTGGCAAATGGCGGCAAAATTCGTCCGGAAAAAACGACATTGATTGAAATACGCCACAACCGCGACCATTGCTGGCCGGATTGCGGCGACCACGAAGGTCTTCTGGAAAGAGTTCGTAAATTGAAAGCGGATAAACTGGCACTGGAAGCGAAAATACGCCTTGCCGAGCCGGAACTGAAGGATTGTGACAATCTTTTTGAAGAATATCAGTCCTGGAAATATTCTCAGAGCAAAAATACCGAATATCATAAGTGCTTGAAGCAGATAGACGCATTGCAGCGTTCTCTTTATAAAGGCAGCCGCCTGGAACATATTCGCCAGGCACATGCGGCAGATTTTCTCTATTTGGCGGTGCCGGAAGGCGAAGTTCACCGCGACGAACTGGCTGATGGCTGGGGTCTGCTCTATGTGAAGAAAAACCAAAAAATCATTGTCGCCAAGATGGCGGAACGGCAGGTATGCACAGAAGACAACCGGCTTCACCTGATTCATAATATCGCAATTTCCAGCCGTGAGAGTGTAATGTTTGCCAATGGCATCCGGATGGATAAGAACGGCAATCCCGCGCTTACTAAACGCCCCAGAAGAAGACATCTGTAATAATGAAGAAACATTTCCGTCAAATCCGCTTTTTGCTTGAATATGTAATTGTGCTTATTGTATATGCTTTTCTCAAAATAGTTCCCCATTGGATTATAGTGGTTTCTTCACGTTTTGCCGGAATTTGCATGTACATGATTCCTGGCATCAGACATGTGTCTAAAGCTAACATCAAGGCCTGTTTCCCTGAAAAAACCGGTTGGCAAGTTGCAAAGACAGCTCGCGCAAGTCTGTTCAACCTGATGTTCAATCTGTTTGAATTCATCTGGATGACCGACAATCCGAAACGCATTGAGAAGTACACTTGTATTCCTCCGGAGGTTAATGACAAGCTTAAAGATTATGTTGCCAGGGGAATCCGGATTATTTTTGTCAACCCGCATCTTGGCAGCTGGGAAGTCTCCGGTTTGGCCGCGCCCTATTATGCCGGGGTAAAAATGGTGGCAATCGCCAAGCCGGTGCGCAATCCGTATCTAAACCGGCTTTTAAACAAAAGCGGCAGAGAAAAAGAACAGGGGCTTAAGATTATATTTTCCAAAGGAGCGGTGCGGGAATCAGTAAAAGCATTGCGCCAGGGAATGAGTGTGGGAACGCTGATTGACCAGAATACGCGGGTACGGGATGGCGGCGCTTTTGTCAATTTTTTTGGACTGCCGGTCTCTTCCAGCAAAGCGCCGGCCACGCTTTTCAGCTATTGTTTGAAGAACAATATTGATGCTGTAATTGTTTACGGTTCGTGCCTGCGACTGACTAACGGCATTGTTACCGCGCATGCCGAGTGGCTGTCAAAACCATTCGAGGATTATGCAAACGAAGAGGAAATCATTCAAGAATTGATGGATATTTCAGAAAAATACATTCGCCAGTTTCCTGAACAATATCTTTGGTTTTACAAGCGTTTTCAGAACATTCCTCGCGGCATCAGCCCGGCAATACAGAAAAAATATCCTTACTACGCCAGAGTTGCGGACGAAAAATTTTATTCAAAAGTTAAACCGCATTTTCGCAACTCTGGAAAAAGTGATTTGGAAGAGTAAGATAGCAGTAGTCAGCGCGGTTTTGATGTAACAGAACGGAATCTCGAGCAGAACGAACACCGTTGACACAATGCTTCCACTAACTGCCCATGGTTAAAACCCACAACCATTGCTTTGGCCCTTGAACTGTCCAAAATCGCCTCTATAGATTGTTCCCGGCAGTTTCCCAAGCATGTAATCCCGTCGTGGTCGAGGCAGCATGGAATGACCGTACCGTCGGCAAGGATTGCGAACTGAGAGGTCAAGCCGGGGCAGAATCCAGAAGTATTTAAAGGGGTTTCTTTATTACCCGGCCATGAAAAGCGCGTGTCGACATTCAAATAGAGCCGGTTAATCAGCCGCCGACTTTTGAACTCGCGAGAATGCCCCGACATCGGAATGTCAATCTTGAACGCATCTTGAATTTTACGACAGAGCCAACCGTTACCGGAAGAATCCAGATTTTCATTGGAAGAATTAAGATTCCACAGACGATAATTAATGTACAACTCCGGACGAAGTTCAAAAGCCCGATGCGTAAATGCAATAATTTGCTCAAATCTTTCTGTTCTCTCTGCTTCGGAAATATCTTCCTGCAGCGCATGAAGGGAAATATTAACCTGCCTGACAATAGGATTCAGTAAACTGTCGGCGGCAGAAGAATTGAACATGCTGCCATTGGTGGTAATCGCGACCGGCAATTCGTGTTCCGCGCAAATTTGGACCAAAAATGAAAATTCAGGATGAAGTAACGGTTCGCCCATGACATGCAGGTAGATCTGGTCGGTCAATGGCTTGACCTGTTTGACAATTTCAGTAAAAAGTATAGAATCCATTGTTGCTGACGGGCGTACGGTCCCCGGGCAAAAAGAACAAGCCAAATTGCAAATGTTGGTTATTTCAATATAAATTTGACGAAAATGTCTTGATGCCATGCTTCAAACTTCCTATGGTACAAATTTTTTACCGTACCGACAAATCCGAAAAAACAAACACTGACGACTTTGGTGTATACAATGCAGGAAAAAATGGTAGCGGGTACTGGATTTGAACCAGTGACACGCGGATTATGATTCCGCTGCTCTACCGACTGAGCTAACCCGCCATAAGACAACAGGATTTATAAAGTAACGTCTTTCGCGAAAGTTGCAAGTTTAAATCAGGCAAAACATGGAAAATATCCCGGACAATCTGTTGGTTTTGAATCAGAAAATATTATTTTTGCGCTTTGACGGAAGTTTGTTTGAGCGTATTGATACTGACCAGCAAATCGCTGGCAACACAGATGCACTGGTCGGATGTTGCGTTCGATTCAAGTTGTTTGAAATCAACAATTGGAAACGGCGCGGCAGCGACCACCGGCGTTACCGGAAAATGCGGACATTCATTGATGGAGACGGGTATTTCAGGTATGCTGAGTCTGCCACCATTAGAAAGAGAAAAATACTCCATTTTAAACGGCTCTCCCGCAGTTGCGGCGCCAACGGTGGATGAATTTGGAGAACTGGCGGTAACTGCGGCAAAAACTTCGGCCGCTCCGTATGTTTTGCCGCTAATCAATGTTATGACCGGCAAACGGAGCGGAGCAACGTTGCCGGCAGTTGTTGAACGAATGATTTTTCCGGCATCCGGAAACAGCAACCGGCAGGCTTCAATCATATTTTCAAAGTCAAACCCGTAACAACTACGCAAATCAATAATGATTCCTTTAACCGGAGATTTTTTTGCGTAAATGTTGCTAATTTCATTTTTCATCAATTTCCGCGTTTCCAGCGAGAATTGGTCGATTCTTAAATAAACAATTTTCCCGTGGTCTATTTTTACTGCCGGGTAAGCGCTTTTTAAAGGAGCAATCGGTTTACGCGGCAACTGAGTTTTGACTTCATCAGGAGGAATATATTCAGCCAGCGGAACAAGTTTTATTACCAGTTGTTTGAGAATGGAATTTTCTATTGCCGGAGATAATTTATCAGGTTTTAAACGAGCGTTTTTTTCCAGCAGGCCCACGATTTCTGTTACTTCCGGTAGCAGAAAAGGGTGGTTGTCTGCGGGAATTGAAATGTCAACGTTGATGCCGGAACCAGATTTAACCGTTCCGGATTTTCCCGCTACGGTTATTGATGTCAGCAGTGGTATCAGGCAGAGAACTATGATAATTTTTATCATCAGATTAACGTTTTTTTAATTCCTGTTGCAGCTCTGCGTCTGCTTCAAGGACTTTTTCCGTTTGCTCCTGGCGGAATGCTTTCAGTTTCAATGCAAGAGTCGGGTTGCTTAATGCCAGGATGGAAATGGCGTACAACGCGGCATTTTTTCCGCCGGACTTGCCGACCGTGACTGATGCCACAGGAATTCCGGGAGGCATTTGAACTGTTGCGAGTAAAGCATCCAGGCCGTTGAAAGGTTCAGAGGCAATCGGCAGTCCAATGACCGGC
The DNA here is from genome assembly GCA_041674645.1 of Victivallaceae bacterium. Taxonomy (GTDB): domain Bacteria; phylum Verrucomicrobiota; class Lentisphaeria; order Victivallales; family Victivallaceae; genus JBAYVM01. The sequence continues at coordinate 17,041 of JBAYVM010000003.1, forward strand.
AGCGTGGTGTGTGCGGCGACGACGCCACCCAGATGAGCAGCCATTCCGGCCGCGCAGATAACGACTTTAATGCCTTCCGCTTCCGCTTCAGACGCGAATTTTATTGCTGCCTCCGGCGTGCGATGGGCTGAAAGTACTCTGGCGGTGAAAAGGATGTCAAAGTTATCAAAAATCTGAAATGCATCTTTTAAAATCGGCAGGTCACTCTTGCTGCCCATCAATATTGCAACTTCCGGTTTTTTATCAGTCATGGTCATAATCTCCATATTTCTCGTTTTCGTCAATCCAAGCATTTAAAAAATAAAAGCCGGTTTGCAGATAAAAGCAAGCCGGCTTTTGATTTTTTCGCATTTCTTGACAGCTATTCAGCTTTTTCTTCAGCTTCAGACGTTGTCTGAGTGAAGATATCAATGGCATCGCCGGAACCGCCGAACTCGTAAGAGATCTTGTTTTCTGCGATTTCAAGCAATGCAATATCAAGTTGATTGTCAGAAGTGCATCTCACCATCGGGCGAGCGCCCATTGACAATTGCTTGGCCCGCTTGGCTGCGATAATAGAAAGAATCTGTGGATCCGGAATTACTTTCTTGGCGCGTTCAAGATAAGCGTTATTCATTCTGTGCTCCTTGGTTGCTTGTGCGGGAGCGACGACGCTCCCGCCGGACTGAGTTGTTATTAATAGTCTATAACGTCGCGATGATTGTCGATGACGGTAATATCTCCGCTCATAACGCGCATATGACGCTTCTTAAATTCCGAAATTGAATCCAGAATATATCTTTCTGCCAGAACTTCACGTTCAGAATCTTTCAATGCATCCCTCAGCATGAGTAATCCGACAAAAATATAAGTTTCCATTTCTACCAGACTGCGAGCCATTAAATCATGGTATGCGCTGTCTTTGCGCTCGACAACATATTTGATTGCTTCAAGATGTTGATGATACATACCCACGACCATCTCTTTCAGTCGGAGCAGCTTTCCTTCGAACGGCAAAGCAAGAAATTCTTTGATGCGTTCGTCATTGTTGCGCAAAATAACACCACCAATTGCCGCAACGACCTGTAACTGAGTTGTACCTTCATAAATATTAGTAATACGGGCATCGCGATAATAGCGTTCCGCATTAAAATCTTTCATAAATCCGGTACCGCCATGAATCTGAATCGCGTCATAAGCGACCTCGTTCGCGGTTTCAGTCGACAAGGCTTTACTCATTGGGGTCAGAACTGCACACACGCGGTTGTAATACTTCTGCTTATCACGCATTTCCTGGGTAACCTTTTCCGGTTCGGTGTGGTCAACCAGATGGTTGTAACCGCTACGGAGGTCAACTGCCCGGGTTGTTTCATAAAGCAGAATTCTAGCCGCAAGAACTTTAGCTTTCATTTTTGCCAGCATATCGTAAACCGCAGGGAATTTGTCAATGCTGCTTTTGAACTGTTCACGCTCAGAAGCGTACTTGCGAGCTTCACGATAAGCGGCTTCGGCAATACCCAGCGCTTGAGCGCTGATAGCGACGCGGGCGCCATTCATCAACGACATGACGTATTTGGTCAAGCCGCGGCGGCGCAGTCCGCAGAGCTGTGCCGGAACGTCGTTATATTGGAGTTCACAAGTGGCCACACCGTGAATACCGAGTTTGTTTTCAATACGTCTGACTACCAGTTGCGGACAAGCTTCACAGATGAACATAGACAGTCCGCGTCCGTCAGCAGTACCGTCTTCAGAACGTGCCAGCACCAGGTGCACTTTAGCGCAACCATTGGTGATAAAACGTTTCATGCCGTTAAGATACCACTGTCCGGTTTTTTCATCCTGCCAGGCTCTGAGGCGGACGGACTGGAGGTCTGAACCGGAATCCGGCTCAGTCAAATCCATTGCGCCGTCAGCATCACCAGCAGCGAACAGCGGCAGGTATTTTGCTTTTTGCTCTTCTGTACCGAAATCACAAATGGTTTCAGCGATATCTTGAAGACCAATCAGATTTTGCAAGCTGGCGTCAGCTCTGGAAACGAGTTCAGTAATCATCGTATAAATAGAAACCGGGAAATTAAGACCGCCATACTGGTGCGGCAACATAACGCCCATGACTTCAGCCTGAGTCAATTCTTTCAAATTCTGCTGAGTCAGCGGATGATAAGTTACCACGCCGTTTGCGAAATGCGGGCCAACTTCATCAACTTCTCTTGATCTTGGAGCAATGTTTTCAGCACAAATTTCGCCGATTACATTCAACACCCGGCGGTAGTTATCAACTGCGTCTTCAAAATTGACCGGTGCGGTTTCGTGTTTCTTCGCCTGCTTGTAATTATCTTCACGCAAGGCGACTGCTTCCGCCAAGTCAAGATTATCGAGCGAGAACTGAAGGTCTTTATTGTCAGTATAAAAATTAGCCATAATGCTCGTATCTCCTTTATGCCTTAGCTTTGAAAGCTTTAATCATTTTCGGAACAATGTCGTTCAAGTTACCGACGATGCTGTAATGAGCAACCGAGAAAATCGGAGCGCCGGGATCAGAATTGATCGCGATGATTTTCTTGGATTCATCCATTCCGGCACGATGTTGAACGGAACCGCTGATACCGCAGGCGATATACAACTTTGGACGGACAGTGACACCAGTTTGACCGACCTGATGATCGTGGTCAATCCAGCCGGCGTCAACCGCAGCGCGGGATGCGGCAACTTCGCCGCCTAAAGCTTCTGCGAGGTCGCAGATTAACTTGAAGTTGCTCTTGCTGCCAACTCCGTAACCGCCGGCCACAATAACTTGCGCACCTTTGAGGTTTACGGCTTTTTCCTGGCGTACACGTTCAATGACTTTCACTAATGTTTCCACGTCAGTGATATTCGGCGCAACTTTTACCAGTTTACCTTTGCGGGCGGTATCCGGTTTATCCAGTTTCATGACGCCTTCACGAACAGTTACCATTTGCGGGTCGTCCCAGGTGTTGACGATAGTCGCGATAATGTTGCCGCCGAAAGCCGGACGGATTTGCATCAGTTTATTTTTATAAAACTGTTTGTTCACTTTATCGTCAAAATCGTCGATTTGCAGGTCAGTGCAATCGGCGGTCAGACCGGCGAGCTTTTCAGACGCAACTCTCGGGGCAAGTTCCCTGCCCTTCATGGTTGCTCCGAAAAGCAGGATGTTCGGTTTGTGCTCTTTAATCAAGCCAATAATTACTTTGGCATAAGGAAGCACGGTAAAAGGTTCAAGGCGTTTGTCTTCCGCTAAAAAGACAGTGTCGCAACCATAATGATACAAAGTATCAACACAGTCGGCAAGTTTGTCTCCGAGAAGCAACGCTTCAGTTTTTACTCCAAGGCGGTTGGCAAGCTCTCTGCCTTTGCATACCAGCTCAAGGCTGACATCAGCAATTTTTCCGCCTTCCTGTTCAACAAAAATCCAGACGTTTCCGATTTTTTCTGACATATTTATCATCCCAATGTATGGTCGGCAATAAGTTCATGAATAAGGTTAACGATTCCCTGCTCGGAAGGTTCAACCACCTTGGCTGCGCCAGCAGTAAGCACCACATTCATGATAGCTTTAACTTTGGTGGGTGATCCGGACAGGCCGACACGACTTTTGTCCGCCTTAACATCGTCTGCGCTCCACTCGTGAATCAGCAATCCCTTCTGTTTGAGCGCTTCTTCTTCTTCGGCCAGAGCTTCAGCATCAGTATAATTGGCGTTGGCATGTTCCTTGGCCAATTCAGAACTGGTTCTGGCGCGCTTGAATTTCATTACTTTTCTAGCAGCCATTGGACGCGGTTCATTTGAGTCAATGACCGTCAGTAATGCAGGAAGCGGACTTTCCAGAATTTCGTACCCGCCTTCAATTGCGCGTTTGGCCACTACTTTATTCTTATTCAGCTCAATCACGTCTTCAATGTAACAGATTTGGGGCAAGGAAAGCTTTTCCGCCAACTGAGGCCCCACTTGTGCAGTATCACCGTCAATTGCCTGTCTGCCGCAAAGGATTAAATCATACTTGCCGATTTTGTTGGCACAGCAACTCAATGCATAGCTGGTCGCCAGTGTGTCGGCGCCGGCAAATGCTCTGTCAGTAAGCAGAACGCATTCATCCGCGCCGCGGTAAAGCGCCGCGCGCAACGCTTCTGCAGCTGCTGGCGGCCCCATGGTTCCAACGATAACTTTCGCGCCGTAACGGTCTTTCAGTTGCAACGCAAGTTCGAGAGCGTTCAAGTCTTCCGGGTTAAAAATTGCCGGAAGTGCGCTCCGGTTCACGGTCCCGTCCGGCTTCATCGCGTCGCCGGTAATATTCTGGGTATCCGGAACCTGTTTTACAAACACAAGTACAGTGTAACTCACAGTCTCGACTCCCTTTGTTTGGTTTATTACTTTAGAGAATTTTTTCTTACTCTGAAAATAAATCAGCTCCTAATATAGCACTGACAGGTAAAAATAATAGTCCTTAAAAAGATTTTTTTCCGGCAAAGATTTATGTTCAGAATCCCGGGTTGCAGCTTTGTTTTATAATCCGCAGGAAATCTTTAACTTATAAAAACACAAGCGTTTAGCCTGTTCCGCAACGCTGTTATTTTTATCAAAATTGCGCTACTGTATTCCGGTCAAACGTTTAAAATTACCGGAGAATACGGCTTCCAGTTCGCTATCGGACAGATGTTCAAACATTATGCCTTGAATCATCATGGACGGGTTGCAAATTGGAAAATCACTACCGAACAGGAATTTGTCTTTCCCGGCCATATTAAGTCCCTGACGGAGCATTCCCCAACGAAAAACACCGGAGCCTGACAAATCCAGATAAGCATTCGGATATTTCTTCACCAGCTCAAATCGCGCCAGCATATTATCTTTCCCATCACTGGGATGGGCAACAACGACTTTCAGTTTGGGAAATGCCGTGCAGATTTTTGCCATCTCGTTAAAGTCGCCGGGATGAATATTGACCGGAAGGTCAAGATTTTGCGCCAAATCAAAAATTTGGAACATCGCCGGTGTGGAATAGCTTGAGTAATCCATAAAATAGGCAACCAGTTCCCCAATCCAGCGGATATTTTCTGTTTTATGCAACAGCTCGATTTCCCGGCAGGATTCTTCCGGATAGTTGCCGTGAACGTTGATGCCGGGAATATAAGTTTTCGGGAAACGATTTTTAAGCTCAATAGTTTCCCGGTTTAGCGCTTTAATGTCTTCAAATGAAGGATTGGCCAGCTTTCTAATCACCGAGCCGCAACAACGGGAAATTCCGGCGCGCTCAAGTTCCGCAAAAAAACTTTCCGGAGTATCCGTTCCGGGAAACCAGCTGGTGTTATTCGGGCTGGTCAAAAACGGATGTACATGACAGTCAATAATTTCAAAATAATGGAATTCGGTTTGCATAGTTTGTCCTGACGGTTAATGGTTGTTTCAGTTTTGATTATCCGGTTGCTGGTCATGTATCGATGCCGCACTTAACAGAATGCCGAATCCGAACAGTGTTGCCACCAGCGAACTGCCGCCATAGCTTAATATCGGCAGAGTCAATCCGGTTGGCGGAATCAGCGTGACATTAACGCTGATATGAACTAGCGCCTGAAATGCGAACAAGCCGCCCATGCCGAAAATAAATACTTTGCGATAGCTGTTTTTCGCCAGCAACGCCAGCCGGTAAACTATATAGGTAATGGTCGCAATCAGCAGGATTACGGGCATCGTTCCGATAAATCCCAGCGATTCTGTCATGGAAGCAAATACGGAATCACTGTGCGCCAGCGGCAGATATGAATTTGCCCAAATAGCTTTCCCCAGTTTAGTTCCCATCCAGCCGCCTCGCGCCAGCGTAAACTGAAATTGACGGATATGCCAGCCACTGTCAAGTGGGTCAAGCGCCGGATTCAAAAAGCCGGATATTCTTTTCAGCGCATAGGAATTGTTCAGCAAAAACCAGGTGATTCCTGGAATCGCGACGGTCGGAATAAGCAGGATATGCCATATTGTGCCGCCAGTCAGCCAATATACCGTGATAAATCCGGCGACATAAATCATCGCGGTACCGAAATCCGGTTGCAGCATAATCGGCAGAACCCAAATCAGCGTAACCAGGCCCATCGTCAAAAAACGTTTCATGCCCGGTTTATACTTAAATCCAAAATGGCACAGACTCAAGATAAAAAACGGTTTGGAAAATTCTGACGGTTGTAGATTGATGTTGGCAAACCCGAGCGAAAACCAGCCTTTCATGCCGTTAACTCTAGTTCCGAAAACCAGTACCGCCAGCAACGGAATATAAGCCAGCAGACACAATAAATCAGCGTTTTCCCGAAAAATGCTGAATGGAATACGCTGGACAATAAACAGTATGGCCATGCCGGAGACCAACCACAACAGTTGCTTCCCCACGAAGTACAATGGCGAAGGTCCGAGCGTCTGAGAGTTATAGATTGCCATACACCCCCACAAACCGAGAACAAACAACAAAATTTGCATTGTCATTGCCATGGTCAGTTCCGGCGAGTTGTTGTTAGACTCGAAAGAAAACATTTCCCGGTCAAATTTCATTTGGCTCCTTTCTGCCTGATTTCGCTAAGAGCTATGTCCAGCTGTATGTCTTTTCCTGGAACAGCTTTTCGTTTAAGTTTCCAGGTTCCTGGTATCCAGTTTTTATGCCGGTCAAGCATTACTTCATAAAGTCCGGATTTTCCGCTCAAACTGTAGTTAAACTTACTTTCAATACCGCTAATGCCGCGGCATTGTCCATTGTAAATCGTAATATTGCCGATTAAGCTCTTCACTTCCTGGTAGTCAACGATTTTGCGTTCCTCCCGCGGAATAACCTTCAGTTCTGGAAGCGTTGCCAATAATTCTTCCAGTTTGACGATTTGGTGAGGTGAAATATTGCGTTTCATCAGGACAATAGCGTCTTTTGATGGCTCCAGGGTGGCATCAGGAACTACCTTCTGGATTTGTGCGAGAATTATTTTACATAACTGATCATCTTGCGGAGTGCTTAACATACAGAGGTCAAAATATTTTTCCGTCCAGGCTAGAACGACTCCGTTTTTGTCTAAAATCCGTCCTCGTCCGGGGTAGTATTCGCCATATCGCACTGCGATTTTATTGCCCATGGCCAAATACTTTTCTCTGGCGGCGACCGAGAAATAAAAAGACGCGCAAATGGTGACAAATGTCCAAATTGCAAGTATGATTAATAGAATACTTGCCCGTGTCTTGAAGTTATCAACTTTCTGAGTCATTCAGGGAATAATGCCTTCTTGCTGAGAACGTTTTATATTTTCGCAAAGCTATTTAAGGAATACACTAAACTGTTCAACGGTAGAAATCATATAGACACAGTTGTATCTTCATTTGCAAATCTGCGCGTTTACTGCGAAGAACCCGTATTGTTGGTATTTGCGGCCTGATACTGTTGCACCAGTTGCAACGCTGCGCGTTCCAGCGACGAATCATACACCGGATAAGTGCCGTCTTCAAAAGTTATTGTCCGCCCGGTCGGATAGACGGCAGCTTCTATCCAGTCTCCATTATCGCCAGTAATGCCATTGACAAAATAGGTTCCGAGATTTCCTGAATCCTGGTTACTTCTGTACAATGTGGCAGCCGCAATAATACCGCCTTGAGCTCCGCGAGTTACATTGAGGAAAACATTCTGGCGACGGCTGTAAAGAAAGGCTTTGGCGGCGTCCAAATCTTTTGCAAATGCATTCTGCTGCTTGGCCAGCTCCGAGTTTTGTTTTTCTGCTGATAGAATATTGTCATAAAGCTTTTTGCGGAATTCTTCCGCTTGCTTCTCGAAATCTACGGCATTCTGCTGGTTGTAATTGAATTTTTTTCTAATGTCTTCAGGAAGATTGGCAAAACTTAGTCCGCGAATGACATAAGTTCCGTCTGCTTTAGTATAAGCAATGTCGATTCCATTGGGCAGAATATTGGTCACGGTGGCATTTTTAAAAATCTGCCCGTCCAGTGTTTTAATATTCATAACGGCATCAGCAATTGCAGCGGCGGATAAGCTTAACATTAAAACAGAAAACAAAGCAATAATACGTTTCATATTCATTGACCCCTTCTTGAATCTATTATATTTTAATAAAACCGGAGACAGAAGAAAAATATCATATAAACCAGATTAAATCAAGCAATTGATTTTCCGGGAATTAAAAAATGTTGCCGACAAACAACATAAAGGGCAGAGTTGATGGACGGAATAACATCAATCAGCTTGAATTTATCCGCTTTAGAGTTATTTGTTAAAGGAAAGTAAAGAAATAATTTAAAAAAATTTAGGAATAATGTTATGCAAAAAACTTTTTTCACTGGTGCGTTGTGTCTTGTACTTACGCTTGTTGTCGGATGTTTAAGCTTCAATTATAAAGGCGAAACTTTTCCGCAAACTTCCGGAATAAAAATTTATGACGACGCGACCAAAATCCCGGCTGAATATTCTGTCATGGGCAGATGCGTCTGCTCAGGAAAATACGAACAATTTTCAAAAGAGGAAATGTATCGCAAGATAGTCGCCGAAGCTGAAGATAAAGGTGCGGATGCAGTTTTAGTTTATGCCTATCAGGTTGTTCCAGCAGGAAGAGATGAATCAGGACTTTTGCGCGAAGATTCTGTTTCCGTATGGGTTGAAGGCAGTGACGAGGTTTCCGGCTGGAATCAACTGACCAAAGATTTTGACGGCGGCTACAATACTATCGGCAAGAAAAATTCAGCAGCCAATCCTCTTTCATATACCAGAATTGTCCGGGCTGAATTACTGAAATTCAATACAAATTTGTCAGCAGAGACAAAAGAGGCGTTGCAGAAGAAACACGAGGCGGATATTGCTGCAACCAATGCTAGAATCGCCGCTAAAAATAAGGCGCGACAAGATAAAGCTGCAAATAAGGTTGTGGAAGAAAAAACTGTCGCTGCCGCCCCGGCAAAAACTCCGGCTGAAACAAGTAAGCCCACTGAACCCGCCAAATAAATTCACCTCGCAACACGATGGTCTGTTAACGAGAATTAACGGCAAACTTTAAAGTAGAAAAATGGAGCGAGTGAACGGATTCGAACCGTCGACAATCACGTTGGCAACGTGATGCTCTACCAGCTGAGCTACACTCGCATAAAAGGCATCAGGTTTTAAATGGAGCGAGTGAACGGATTCGAACCGTCGACAATCACGTTGGCAACGTGATGCTCTACCAGCTGAGCTACACTCGCATATAAAAACCGGTTGTTATATTACTCTGCAAAATAAAAAAAACAACTAAAGACTAAGCATTTTTTTAGAAAAAAACCAATAAAACAGCAATGACAAAGTCTTTACGGTGTTTTTGAACGTATATCTTTAACGAGTTACCGTTATTCCAGTTCAAGTGTGACTTGTTTGGCAACTACGCCTTTAATCAAGTTCAGCTTGCGGGTAAGCTCTACACGCTTATCTTCATCGCCGACCAGTTCGCAGAAAATCAGTCCGCTGTCGGAACAGTTCTCGAGCACTCCATCATGCAACCCCAGCCGGGCTTTGATTAAACATCCCCATGCGGTAAGCGTTTTTTGCACATCTACTGCGGCCTGCTTGCGATGATCAACCATAACCAGTAACGAATGTCTTTTCACGTTTCAGTCCTCCCATATTGTTTAACTGATTATTAAATATTACCCGAAAAAAACAAAAGTCAATCCGGTTTTGCTCCGATGTAGATAAACCCATTGGACAGATGCCCGTTCATCGTGCGGTGCACAACCCGTTCATAATGCAGTTGTTTAAAGCTAGACAAAAGCTGTTTGATGTATTCCGCACTGTGATGCCGGAGAACAGCGCCTTCAGCAAGCTTAAAAACACCGTATTGATTAAATTCATATTCAAACTGCCGGTAGCGTTGCACATTTCTGGCATCGTCGTTCAGCAGGAAATCTCCGGCGTAAATTATTCCGCCCGGCTTGAGTGTTCGCGACAGTTCCGCAATCAGCTTGGCCTGGTCGTCATTGCCGAAAATTGAGGTCAGCGTTCCCAGCAAAATTGCGGCGTCAAAAAAATCATCAGGATAAGGGATGGTCAAATCGGCGCTGCGAACAAATTCAGCTTGTTGCAGTTTTTCGCTGGCGATTCTCAGCATTTGTGATGAAATGTCAATTCCGTAAAGTTGCCGGTATCCGGAATTTTGCAGTTCAAGCAAGGTTCTGCCATAGCCGCAACCAAAATCCAGAATGCGTGATTCAGGCGTCACATAGCGGCCAAACAGTTCAAGTTTGAACTCAACCGTGAACTCTTTTTTCCCGGCGGCCTCATCCCAGTATTTTTCCTGACTCACCCGGAAAGCCTTTCATTCCAGAGTTCAGCGCTGGCATCAGAAGGCATCCGCCAGTCTCCGCGTGGCGACAGGCTGATTGTTCCGACTTTCGGTCCGTCTGGAATACAACTGCGTTTGAATTGTTGTTGAAAAAAACGACGGAAGAATAACTTTAAGGTTTTTTCAATTTTTTCTTCAGTATAGACACCCTGGAAAGCAATTCCCGCCAGGTAACGGATTTTTTCCGGCTCAGCGCCGTACTTGACGGTGTGATAGAGAAAAAAGTCATGCAATTCATAAGGGCCAATCAACTCTTCCGTTTTCTGATTAATCCCCCCGTCTCTGTCGTTCGGCAACAGTTCCGCGCTGACTGGAGTATCAATAATGTCTTCAAGCACGTTCCGGAGTTGTTCGCCTGAGCTGTCGGCAACCCAGTGGATGAGGTAGCGGATTAACGTTTTTGGCACTGTGCAGTTGACAGCATACATTGACATATGGTCGCCATTATACGTTGACCAGCCGAGC
>JBAYVM010000004.1:0-25672 GCA_041674645.1 Victivallaceae bacterium
GAAGTGGTTCCTTCCATCATGCAACCGTCGCCGGCGATAACAAAAATACGGCTGTCAGTCAAACCGGTTTTGTCCAGTCCGGTTTTCGCGCCGAAAAATTTATTAGCCATTGACATTCCAACGGCAGAGCCGAATCCGCTGCCAAGGGGGCCGGTGGTAATATCCGCGCCGGCGGTGTGGTTATATTCCGGATGTCCGGGAGTCTTGCTGTTCCATTGACGGAAATTTTTGATTTCATCCATTGACAGACCGTATTCAAACAGGTGCAGCAATGAATATTCGAGCATTGAACCGTGTCCGGCGGAGAGTACAAAACGGTCGCGTCCGAGCCATTTCGGGTTTTTCGGGTTATGGCGCATATATTTGTACCAGAGAGTGAACGCAAAATCCGCGCATCCCATTGGCATTCCGGGGTGACCGGATTTAGCTTTCTGCACGGCTTCGGCAGAAATTACCCTGATTGTGTTGGCCGTTAATTTGGCTAGTCTCAAGTCCATCATATCAAACATCCTTCATTTTTATTGTTTGCGATTGGAATTTTTATCAACCACAGCTATTTGTGTAATGAGTTACAATAAACTGGCAAGTTATTTTAATAACACCATAATTTAAAAAATCAAGTGCAGAATCAATATGACTGAGCGATTTATAACTTCAACATTGAATAAACGAGACCAGGCGAAAGACGGAACTCTGAGGCCGCAGCTGTTCGCCGATTTCCCCGGGCAGGACAACGTCAAGGAAAGACTGGAGCTTTATGTGGATGCTGCCAAAGGCCGCGGCGAGCCACTCGGGCATCTGCTGTTGAGTGGACCGCCGGGACTGGGCAAAACTACTCTGGCCTACATTATCGCCAACGAGAAGGGCGCCGGCATCAAATCTTCCAGCGGACCGGTGATTGAAAAACCCGGAGACCTGGCTGGCTTGCTGACTTCGCTGAAAGAAGGCGACATCCTGTTTATCGACGAAATTCACCGTCTTAACACCACCGTGGAAGAATATCTGTACAGCGCGATGGAAGATTTTTTCATCGACATCATGCTGGAACAAGGCCCGGGAGCGCGTTCAGTGCGGCTGAATGTGCCTAAATTCACGTTGCTGGGAGCAACCACCCGGCAGGGAATGCTTTCCGCGCCGTTGCGTTCCAGATTCGGTCTTTCCTGCCGCCTGGATTATTATGAAATCGAAGATCTTAAAACTATCATAAAACGTTCTGCGGACATTTTGAAAATCAAGATTGAAGATGACGGAGCCGGAGAAATTGCCGGACGCTGCCGCGGAACCCCGCGAATTGCGAATAATCTGTTATGCTGGTCCAGGGATTACGCGCAGGTGAGAGCGGACAGTATTATTACCGGCGGCACCGCCTCCGCGGCGTTGACCATGCTTAATATCGACAAGGACGGTCTGGATGAAATGGACAACCGCATACTGGAAGCAATTATTCACAACTTCAACGGCGGCCCGGTGGGGGTGAAAAACATAGCGGTATCCGTCGGGGAAGAGGAAGGCACCATAGAGGAAGTTTACGAACCTTTTCTGATTCAAGAAGGTTACCTGTCGAGAACTTCCAAAGGTCGGGTTGCCACCCACAAAGGCTGGATGAAACTCGGATTAAAACCATCGGGAAAACAGTTTTTAAAACAGAATGACCAGCCAGAGCTGTTCAATTGCGATTGATTTGTTGTAAAAGTGTCATTATGCGGCTATATTGCGTCTGTTAAAGACAAATTGTCGTATCATGCGAATTACTATCGGGATAAACGAGACACGGAAGGATAATCGGATGAAAATTTGGGTTAAAAACCTGTTGGAGCTCCAGGAAGTGGACATGCGGATAAAAGATATGAAATCTCGTATCAGCCTGTTACCGAAAGAGAAAACCGCGTTGAAAGAAAAACTGGAAGCGGCCAAGACCGAACTTTCCGGACAAAAAGATGCATTCCGCAAAGCCGAACTTGAAATTAAAAGAGTGGAAGGTTCAATCAACCAGTTAAACGACAGTATCAGCAAGCTGAATCAACAGTCATCACTGGTGAAGAAGAACAATGAATATCAGGCGATGATGCAGGAAATCGCCACGAATAAAGAAAAAATCAGCGCTTTTGAATCTGAAGAGATTGAACTGCTGGATACGCTGGAAGAGCTGAAAGAGCAATTCAAGGCCAATGAAAAACAGTTTGAGGCCCGCACTGCAAGCGTCAAAGAAGAATTACAGGAACTGGAACAGCTGGAAAAAGAGTTGCATGACGAGATTGCCGCGATTACCGGCAGCCGACAGCAGTTTGAAAGCAAAATTGAAGCATCTCTGCTTTCTCTTTACAACCGGTTACTAAAATCTACCGGTGCGCCGCTGGTCAAAATTAACAAAGAAAATTGCGGCAACTGTCATCTAAAACTCACTCCGCAGATAATGACCGAAGCCAAAAGAGGCGCAATAACTAATTGCAACAACTGTTCACACCTCATCTATATTGAAGAGGCATGAGCGGCGCAACGCATGTGTGTTTTAGGTCAATATAATGAAGAATGTATTGCCCAGAAAAATTTGTGCAGTAATGGAGAGTTTGCCTGAGCTGACTTCGCCTGCGCTTTTGGAGCAAGTGGAAATCCTGGGCAAAATGGGATTTTCAATACAAATTGTGTCATTAAAAACGTCGGAGCCCCAAGACCGCTTGACTTTTCATCCGCGCCTCAGAGCTGAAATTGATTATCTTGAGTTTTCTCCCGGCAAAATTATTCCCGGCTTGCTGACCGCCCTGCTACTGATGCTGATTACTCCAATCAAAACCATCAAAGCATTTGTAAAAATGCTGAAATTCCTGTTTGAGTTCCGGGAACGCGGGGAAGTTATCAAAAATTATTTTCAAGCCGTGCTGATGGTTAACCAACACATCCTGAATAAAGAGATTACTCATATTCACAGCCAAGCTTCGCTTTCCGCGGCGAGAACCGCGATACTGGCAGCGGAAATGACTGGACTCAGTTTGAGTTTCATTGCCCTGCCCGGCGAAATTTACAACGCGCACGGTCGTCTGCTAAAATATATATTGCAAGAGGCAGATTTCATTCTTACCATCTCCAAATACGACCAGAACTATATAATTAAAAATATTTTCAATGCTCAGCCCGACACGCCGACAACCTTATGTTTTCTAAACGGCATCAATCTGGATTTTTTTCAATTCAAGAAAAGAATCAAGCCCGCGCAAGAGCCATTCAAAATAATCACAACGGCCTGTCTTACCCGGAAAAAAGGAATAGACGTAGTTTTACGGGCGCTCTATATTTTGAAGCAGCAGGGCATAAAATTCAATTATCAAATTGTTGGCGATGGACCGGAAAAAACTAATCTGCAACAACTTGCAGCTGAACTCGGCTTGACCGATGCGGTTGAATTCGCCGGACAGACCGCAAGATATAAAATATCCAAACTGCTCGAAAACGCCGATTTATTTGTAATTGCGCCGAGGATTTTAGATAACGGCGAACGCGACGCAATTCCAACGGGAATGCTTGAAGCAATGGCGATGGGCGTGCCGGTAACAGTTACCAGATTACCCGGCATTGAGGAAGTCATCGAAGACGAGGAAACCGGTCTGCTGGTGTCTCCGGAAAATCCGGAAGCATTTGCCGCCGCCTGCCTGCGACTCTTGACCGACAGCGAACTTCAACAAATGATAATTATGAAAGCCCGATTATATATTGAAGGCTGTCGCGACATCCACCAGCAAGCAAAAAACTTTATCGAATTCATCAACACCCATGACCTGCGGTTTTGATTATAAGAAATTGAAACAAAATAACCCGTGTTTTTACCGGTTATTTTGTGACAGTTTCTAAATCAAGTCCGAGCAGGCCGACCGCGTTGCGGTAAAATATGCAGGATTTTTCCTCGTCAGTCAACGGCAACGCTTGAAAATATTCCACCTCGGTTTTCTGGTCGCGCCACGGGCTGTCAGTGCCAAAGAGCACTCTGTCAGTTCCAAGTTGACGAATCAAACGCAGCAAATCTTCCTGCGACAAATATCCGACAGTAAACGCCAAGTCGAAATAAACTGGTAAACCGGCCAGTTGCTCACTCACTTCATTCCACATTCCCCAGGAGCCGAGATGCGCCAATACCAGTTTCAATTCCGGGAAACGACGGTGAAACGCGGCAAGTTGCCGTGGATTGGAACGCGCCGGAGGAGGGAAATTAATATCGTTTCCAGTGTGCGTCAATACGAAAAGATTGTGTTCGATGCAGGCTTCCCAAATCGGGAACAGCCGTTCTTCGTCGAAGCTGAATTGCTGGTATTCCGGATGGATTTTTATGCCTCGCAGCCCCTGGCCGGCAATCCACTCTATCATTTTCTCCGGTTCTGGCGTATCCGGGTGAATTGAACCTAAAAGATAAACCGGAGAGTTATTATTGATTGCCGCCCAGCGGTTGACTCCGCGAACGTTATCCGGGGTATTAGCGAGCGGCAGACCAAGGCATAAATCAATTCCGGCAACATCCATTGACTTTAAAAGGCCGTTGAGAGTGCCATCAGTGTAAGCTTGCATACCGGGAATCGAGGCAACTGCCTCAATGGCTTTGCCGGCTATTTTTTCAGGATAATAATGCGTGTGAAAATCAATTATCATCGCTACAGAAAAATTAATCCGTCGCAATTAGTTTTTGAACCCACTCGACATTCGGGAAGAAGTCTCTGAAGAATGCCCGCATCATCACGGTCAGTCCACAGTCACCACCACCCCAGTCAAGCGCCTCGTCCCCAAGTATCGCCCGGACATTGGTCTGGTCAAAAATAATATCGGAAGAAAAATAAGGCAGTAAATCGCCGAGTAATCTTGCCAGCAGCTTCTCATCAATATTGAGCGCCTCATCCCCTGGCCCGACCAGCACGCCTTTCAGTTTGAGAACTTTACAAATCACATCATCAATCATCTTCGTGCTCACCGGAGTGTCTCCGGTTATGTGATAAGTTTTGTTGGCAACTTTTTCCTGGAACAACGCAGTAATAGATTTTTGCACATAATCAATCGGCACAAAATAAACATGATCGGAAGGAATGGCGTCGAATCTGACTTGCAAGTCAACCCAGCTCACCGGATCGAGATTCAACTTGGAGCAGCGATGTTTTTTCAACTTGGCGAGAAATTCCAGAATGCGGTAGAACGCCAGAGGCTTACGAATTTTGCCATCGCTGAGTCTGCCGGTAATAATTGACGGACGGTAAACCGAGAAAGGTATGCCAGAGCTTCTGACTAAAGTTTCCGCCTTGAATTTACTTTCTTCGTAAGGATTATTAAATCCGGAATTCACCGGCATATCCTCCATCGCCTTGCCATTTAAACGTCCGGCAACATACGCGGTACTGACATAATGAAAAGCTTCAACGTTCAGTTTCTTTGCCAGCGCCAGTACATTCTGAGTACCATTGTAATTAATCCGGAACGTCTTGCCCGTGGGGTCTTTGCCAAGATTGACATCAGCCGCGCAATGGAAAATAACTTTAGCTCCTTTAACTTCAGGCATGTCAGCAATTACATTTGCGTCTAAATCAACCACATCGCCTTCAATTACCTGAATCGCAGCAAGCGCTTTGTCAGCGACCTCGGGGCAACTGTCAAAGTTGCACTGATCACGAATAATGTCTTCAACTCTTTGCCTGGCGCTCTTTACCGCTGTTTTTCTGACAAGACAAGTGATTTCAATATCATCCCGTTCTCGCAACAAAGCCACAGTAAATGAACTGCCGACAAGGCCAGTTATACCCGTAAGAAAAATTTTTGTCATTACTTTACCCGAATTTTATTTTATATTTACTAAATTTTATTCTCTTAAATTTCTTAACAACCGCTCTCATAATATCAAGCTAAAACAGAAAAAAACAATTGCTAACTGTATGCCATTCCTTTCAATATTGCAAACTAATGATTGAACTAATTTCTCACAATCTCATCATTGAAAGCACAAAAAAGCAAAATTCACGCTTGCAATTGATAATACACGGTATTACTGTTAGACAGATTTCCATAATATTTAAACAGGACTTTACCATGGAAAAAAAACCTCGTTACGGAGTGATTACTTTCAAGGTGGATGATGCGTTAAGAGAAGCCATGGAAGGCATTAACAACCGTTCAGAGTTCATCCGCGCCGCAATTTTAGCCGCAATGGATAATATGTGTCCGCTTTGCAAAGGCACTGGAATACTCAACCCGCACCAGTTGACGCATTGGAAAGAATTTAGAAAGCAGCATCCTCTGGAAAAATGTGACAATTGCGAAACCTGGCATCTGTCATGCAACAAGAAAAATAGTTAATCATTAAAAAAATGTTAAAAATACAGGAGTAAATTACCTGATGAAAAGAACCTTCTTATCAATTGCCGCTGTAGCGGTGGTCTTGCTTGCCGGGTGTTCGGAAGATAAAAAACCTTCAGTTTCAGGCAAACCGGAAGTATATACCAGTATTCAACCAATCGCGTTCCTGGCGGCAAAAATAGGCGGGAACAATATCAACGTTCACGCGTTGATACCGGAAGGAAAAAATCCTCATGCTTACACGCCTTCTCCAGCGGAAATAAAAAAACTTCAGAACGCAAAATTATTTTTGCGCATCGGCCTCCCGTTCGAAAAGCAAGTTCTGGATAAAGTGTTGAAAAGTTCCAACGTAAAAATTATCGATGTCTCCGCAGGCATCAAACGCATACCCGCCACCGCTCATCATCACCACGATGACGAGACGAAAAACGCAAAAGACGCTCAAAGCCCGGAAGAAGAGGAGTTACTGGACCCGCATATCTGGCTGTCACCGGCGAATGATGCAGTTATCGCTGAAAACATTAAAAACGCCTTAATTCAAATGGACCCGGCCCACAAAAACAATTACGAAGTCAACTGTGCGTCTCTGGTCAGAACGCTACTCGCGCTGGATGCAAAATTAAAGCACAGCCTCGCACCAATGAAAGGTAAAACATTTTTTGTCTATCATCCGGCATTCGGTTATTTTGCCCATCAATACGGATTGAAACAGGAAGCCGTCGAACTGGAAGGCAAAATGCCGACGCCAAAACATCTTGAAGCAGTAATCAAGGAAGCCAAAGCAGACAACGTGAAAATTATCTTTGTCCAGCCTCAATTCAACTTAAAATCGGCGGAATTAATTGCCACGGCGATTAACGGCAAAGTCGTTTCTCTTGATCCGCTGTCCGGCAACCTGATTCAGAATTTCAATCAGATTGTAAATATTCTTACCGATGCTTTAAAATCAACCGACAAATCAAAGAAATAAATTCATGACACCGGAAAAAATCATTGAAATAGAAAATTTAAGTTTTTCTTATGAACCCGGTCCCTGGGTGCTGGAAAAAGTAAACCTTTCTTTTTCCAGACTGGAATCAGCCTGTTTTGTCGGCCCCAACGGCGGCGGCAAAAGCACCTTGCTCTATCTGATTCTCGGATTGCTGAAACCGACAGAAGGCAGTATCAAAATTTTCGGTGTCTCTCCGGTGGAAGCAAGAAAAAAAATTGGTTATATGCCGCAATATGTGCAACTCGACCAGGATTTTCCAATCAGCGTCATTGAAGTTGTCCTGATGGGCAGACTCCGCAGCGGCTTCTGGGGCAGATTTTCCCGCAAAGACCGCCAGACCGCAATGGAAGCGCTGGAAGAAATGTCTGCCGCCGACCTGGCCGACAGACCGTTTTCCGAATTGTCAGGCGGACAACGCCAGCGAGTGCTGATTGCCCGGGCATTAGCCTGCACCCCGGAATTGTTAATGCTGGATGAACCCACCGCAAATGTTGACCCTTGCATTCAGGAACAATTCTACGAAACACTGCAAACACTGAATAAACGCATGTCCATCATCACCGTTTCTCATGACCTGGGTTTTGTTTCAAATTATATCGACAGCGTGGTTTGCGTTAATCGCAAAGTGAATATTCATCCCACGAATGAACTGACCGGCGATGTCATCCGGGACATTTACGGCTATGACGTGAATATGATTCGCCACGACCATCGCTGTTCAGCAGGAGGGCACTGTCATGCTTGAGTTCTGGCAGGATATTATGAGCCCGACCATGCCGTTCCTCCGCTATGCGTTTCTTACCGGAGCGGTCGCCAGCATCGCGTTCGGCATCATCGGAACTTATGTGGTTACCCGGCGCATTTCCTCTATCGCCGGAGCGATTGCGCATTGCGTGCTCGGCGGTATCGGGATTGCGCTCTACCTGCAAACCAACTATAACTGGACCTGGTGTAAACCGATTTTCGGCTCCATCGTCGCAGCGCTGCTGGCGGCGCTGATTATCGGGCTGGTCAGCATCTACGCCAAACAGCGTGAAGATACAGTAATCGGCGCAATATGGGCTATCGGCATGGCTATCGGGCTGCTGTTTCTGGCAAAAACTCCCGGCTATGTTGACCTGCACAGTTATCTGTTCGGTAATATTCTGCTCGTCTCCAAAGAGGATTTATACGTCACGCTCATTCTGGACGCACTGGTGGTTATTCCGTCAATTATCTTTTTTCACAGTATTCTCGCGGTATGTTTTGACAGCCGGTTCGCGGAACTGCGCGGAGTCCGGGTAAAACTGATTTACCTGATGTTGCTCTGCCTCACCGCGTTAACCATCGTGCTGATGGTTAACGTCGTCGGAATCATCATGGTAATCGCGCTGTTAACGCTCCCGGCGGCGGTGGCCGGACATTTCACCCGTCGCCTGTGGTCCATGATGACAATCTCCATTATTCTGAGTTTAGTGTTCACTGCGAGCGGTCTGTCTGTAAGCTACAAATACGATTTGCCCAGTGGCCCGACTATCGTCATTATCGCCGGCAGCTGCTATCTTCTCGCCATCATCTACGCCAAACTTAAACACACCTTCTTTAAAAAATAATTTTCCCTGCAAGAAAGAGAAAATTTATTTTTATTCCCGGCTTTTAATCTTGAAATGCTTTCCTCTCCCAATTTATTCAGGCAACGATGACCTTGCTGTTAGATTTCATTTTTTTCTTGCTTTTTGTGAGGGTGATGCTACATTTGGATTCATAAGTTTTGAGACGAAACTCTGGCAGGAAATAATAAATTGAAAACCGGACAAGACCGAATCAGCCTAAAGAGTAAAGTTAAAAGAGCAAAGTAAAGTTTTTTGATGTAGCATCCTCGCTCTGCGAGAGATTTTCCGGAAAGATATGGCGTCCGGGACGGACGTGGCTACACCGGATGGCGGAAGTTAAGTAGCGCCAGGTTTAGCCTTAAACCGGCGAAAAGATAACGCTGTCCGTCGTACGGACTCTTGCGTAAGGCTACGCGGCGACTACTAAAAAAGTTGAAAGTGAAAATGAGAGTTGGGCAACTGGCTCAGCTAAAAATACAAAGCAATAACAGTTAATCAGCATAAAGGCGCTATGAGTTCAGAATCGCAAGTTGTTTATGATGAGTCAAAGATTAAGACTCTTAGTTCGCTGGAACATATCCGGTTGCGTCCGGGAATGTATATCGGCAGAATGGGCGACGGAGCCCATCCGGATGACGGGATTTACGTCCTGGTGAAGGAAATCATTGACAACAGCATTGATGAATATATCATGGGTGTCGGACGCCGGATTGATGTAAAGATTGAAGACGGGCGCGTTTCGGTACGGGATTACGGGCGCGGAATTCCATTGGGAAAACTGGTGGATTGCGTTTCCGTAATGAACACCGGCGGCAAGTATAATGACGATGTGTTCCAGTTTTCCGTCGGCTTGAACGGTGTCGGCAGCAAAGCGGTGAACGCGTTGTCAGAGGAGTTCCGGGTGCGCACGGTGCGTGAAGGCAAGTTCCGCGAAGTGGTTTTCTGCCGCGGCGCAATTGTGAGCGATGTCGAAGGCGATTCCGACGAAAAGAACGGCACCTTTACCAATTTCATTCCCGACAGCGAATTATTTCCGGCGTGTTCATTCCGGACGGAATATATTGAAAAGCGGATGTGGATGTATGCCTACCTGAACAGCGGTTTGTCGCTGTATCTGAATGACAAACGTTATTTTTCCAAGAACGGTTTACAGGATTTGATTGATGTTGAGTTGAATGAAGACCGGATTTACGATATTATATCTTTCAAAAACAAAACTATCGAGTTTGCGTTTTCTCACAC
This sequence comes from Victivallaceae bacterium, assembly GCA_041674645.1. GTDB lineage: Bacteria > Verrucomicrobiota > Lentisphaeria > Victivallales > Victivallaceae > JBAYVM01. The sequence continues at coordinate 10,144 of JBAYVM010000004.1, forward strand.
AGATAATTACGGAGAAAGCTATTTTTCATTTGTCAACGGTCAGTATACCAATGACGGCGGAACGCATCTTTCGGCTTTCCGCGAAGGGGTTTTGAAGGCGGTCAACGAGTTTACCGGCAAAAACTATCAGGCTTCGGATGTTCGCGACGGAATTGTTGGCGCAATCGCCATCAAGTTAAAAGAGCCGATTTTCGAATCACAGACCAAGAACAAGCTGGGCAACACCGATATTCGGGGACAGATTGTCAACACGGTGAAAGATACCATTGTGGATTATATGCACCGTCACCGTGAGGAAGCCGAAGTATTGCTGGACAAAGTTTCACGCAACGAACAGGTGCGCCGTCAGATTCAGGCGGTGAAGAAACAGTCGAAAGAAAAAGCCAAGAAGATGACGTTAAAGATTCCTAAGCTGAAAGACTGTAAATATCACCTGGGCGATACTTCCAAACACGGCGAAGAAACGATGATATTTTTGACCGAGGGGCAATCCGCCGCCGGTTCCATGGTCAGCAGCCGTAATGTTTATACGCAAGCGATTTTCTCGCTCAAAGGCAAGCCGTTGAACTGTCACCGGGAGAAAATTGACAAGGTTTACCAGAACGAAGAGCTTTACTATATTATGCAGGCGCTCAATATTGAAGAAGACATTGAAAACCTGCGGTACAACAAAGTGGTAATTGCCACCGATTCCGACGTGGACGGGTTGCATATCCGCAATTTGCTGATAACGTTTTTTCTGACCTATTTCGAGCAACTGGTGCTGTCGGGGCATCTGTACATTCTTGAGACGCCGTTGTTCCGGGTGCGCAACAAACAGGAAACCATTTATTGTTACAGCGAACAGGAACGCGACCACGCGATGGAAAAACTGAAAGCTGGCAACAAGGGAATCGAGATTACCCGGTTTAAAGGTCTGGGAGAAATTTCGCCGGACGAATTCGGCGCATTTATTGGCGCGGAGATTCGATTATTGAACGTAAATTTGGATCACATGCGGAACATTCCGGACATGCTGGAATTTTACATGGGCAAAAATACCCCGGACAGACGGGATCATATCATGGCGAATCTGGTGTAGACAGTATTTAAGGGAGACAAGTTGAAAGTTGAAAGCGAGAAAAGGCCGTACAACCGCGGCGATAATTAAGCAGGAAAAATTGAAGAGCTAAAGATGGCAGAAGACAAGAAAAAATTGCAGGAAGATGAAGCGTTGAGCCAGAATGTTGAAGGCGAAGCGCTGACACAAGCGCCGGCGCAGGAACCGGAAGCGCTTTCCGAAGGCGAAGAGGAAGCAGTTTCCGAAACGCAGTCCGGTGGCAACAGCTATCTGCGTTCCATGATGGATAAGAATTTCATCGAATATGCCTCTTATGTAATCAAAGAGCGGGCGATTCCTGACGTTGATGACGGTTTGAAACCGGTGCAACGGCGTATTCTCTGGTCAATGTTCAAGATGGATGACGGCAAGTTCAATAAAGTCGCCAACATCATTGGACACACCATGCAATACCATCCGCATGGAGACGCATCTATCGGCGATGCGCTGGTGGTGCTGGCCAATAAAGAATTCTTCATTGAGAAACAGGGTAATTTCGGCAATATTTATACTGGCGACAGCGCCTCTGCGGCGCGTTACATTGAAGCGCGATTGTCGCCACTGGGCAAGGAAGTGCTGTTCAACAGCGATATTACCGATTTCGTTGATTCTTACGACGGGCGCAATCAAGAACCGGTAGTGCTGCCGGTAAAAATACCTTCACTGCTGATGCTCGGCTCAGACGGAATCGCGGTTGGAATGGCAACAAAAATCCTGCCGCACAATTTTGTTGAACTGCTTCAGGCGCAAATCGCAGTGTTGCGCGGCGAAGACTTTGAACTGTATCCCGATTTCCAGCAGGGCGGAACTATGGACGTGTCGGAATATGACCAGGGCAACGGCAAAATCATTCTCCGGGCGAAAATTGAACTCGACGGACGGAAGCTGGTAATCCGGGAAATTCCGGCAACCACCAACACCGAAAGCCTGATTGCATCAATTGAAAAAGCGGTTGAAAAAAATAAAATTAAAGTTGCCTCAATCAATGATTACACCGGAGAAAGCGTTGAGATTGAAATAATTCCGACTCGCGGTTACGACACAGAAAAGGCGTTGAAAGCGCTTTACACTTACACCGATTGCGCGGTTTCCATTACCGCCAACATGACGGTAATCTGCGACAATCGTCCGATGCAAATGAATGTTGAACAAGTCATCCGCCGGAATACTGAACGGTTGCTGGATTATCTGCGGCGCGAGCTGGAAATTGAGCTGGGGAAATTGGAAGAGATGTTCCACGCCAAAACGCTGGCGCAGATTTTCATTGAAAACCGGATTTATAAAAGAATTGAAGATTGCGACTCGTTTGAAAAGGTTCAGGCGGAAATATATTCCGGGCTTGAGCCATTCCGCCACATGTTGAAACGCGATGTCAACGATGACGATATTCAAAAATTGCTGGCAATTCAGATTCGCCGGATTTCACTGTTTGATATTCGTAAAAACCAGAAAGAACTGGAAGAAATTCTGGAACGTTTGGAGGAAATCAACAAACATCTCAAACGGCTCAAAACTTATGCCATCAAATATCTGGAAGACTTAATCACAAAATACGGCGCGAAATTTCCACGGCATACTGAGATTGAAAAATTCCAGAAGATTGACCGCAGAGCCGTGGCGCTGAATAACATAAAAGTCGGCTGGGACCGCAAAAACGGTTATATTGGAACCAATGTCAAAAGCGATGATACAGTCACCTGCAACGAATTTGACCATCTGCTGTGCATCGAACGCGACGGAAAATATAAAGTCATCAACATTCCGGAAAAAATATTTATCGGCAAACTGTATGATTTCAGAAAATACGAGCCGACCACAGAATTCGGAATTATTTACCTGGATCAGAAAAGCGGGAAGTATTACGGCAAACGCACGATTATTGATAAATTTATCACCGACAAAGAGTATAATATCTGCCCCAAAGGTTGTCGGCTGGAATTGTTGACCCCGCGAGCCGATTCAATATATGAATTAACTCCGGGCGGCGGCAAACGCAAAACATCCGCCACTGAACTTAATTTGCAGGAACTGCCAATGCGCACTCCCAAAGCTCGCGGTCTGCTGATATTCTCAAAACCGTTAAGCAAAATCAACCATTCACGTTATCTGCTTCCAGAAGAAATCAAGAGTTCAGAAAATGATACTGTTGGAGATGCGGACAGCGCAGATGAAGAAACTGAAGTTGACATTCCGGCAGAAGAAACTGAAAATAATATTGTTCAGCCAACTCAGGAAATAGAACCGAAAATAAAACCTGTTGTTGCCAAGCAGGAAAAAACGCTGAAAACTGAAAAAAATATTTCTAAGAAGGAAACAGTTCTGGAACCCGAGCCGGTTGAAGCGCTCGAACCGGAAAAGAAACCGACTACGGTCAGACATAAGAAAACGGTTAAACCTGAAGCAGAGAAAAATATTACAGAAGAACCCGTCCAGGCTGAAACTCAGGTTTCAATAGAAGAGCCAGCGAACATTCCGGTTGCAGAGCCGGAACAGAAACCAGTAGAAACGGTTCAAAAACTGACTCCGGAATCCGACAGCAATAACTTGGAGTTAGTTGCGCCGGATGAAAAGCCGACGAAAAAATCTGCCGTTTCGACGAAGAAAAAGAATCCTAAAAGCAAAGATGACCACGACAAGCCGGAACCGCCGACAAAGAACGACGAACAACAACCGGGCGAAAAGCCTGTTGCCACCCCCTCGCCTGTCGCGGAACAAAAACCGGAAGCCGTATCAACAGTTGAAGCGGTTACAGTTGAGAAAAAAGACAAGGACGACGACAACTGGGGCATTATTCAACCTGAATTCGGATTTTAATACAGAAGATTCTTGAATATCGAGCATGCGCAAATTCGAGTCATGCTAAATTCGCAAAATGTCAGGCAAGATAGGAGGCCAGGAGATGACTGAGCAGGAACTGAATTTTATATTGTCAGAAGGTGAAGGACTTTTTGTTGAATTTAAAGAAAAACCAGATAAGTCTCTAGCCAGAGAATTTGCTGCTTTTGCTAATGCTTCCGGTGGCAGGATTATTCTTGGAGTCACAGATGATGCAAAAATTATTGGTATTCAAGTTGACAATCGTCTGAAATCACAAATACAAGATATGGCAAGGAATTGTGACCCGCCAATACCAATAGAGTTAAAAGCCATCAGCAATATTTTAGTTGTTGACGTTCCAGAGAGCTCTTGCAAACCGCATGCGTGTTCAGATGGATTTTTTATGCGTATTGGCGCTAATTGCCAAAAACTGACTCGAGATGATATATTTTCAATGGGAATCAGTTATGGCAGATTGCGATTTGATGAGCAAATTTGTGACGGCGTTAATCTTGATTCGGATATCAATGAAGAAAGAATTATTGCATATCTCGAATCGTCCGGATTGTCTTTAGAGTTGCCTGTTAGAGAGGCTTTGGCTAATTTGGAAGTGCTTCGCAAGCATGGCGAAGATTTTAAAATGACAAACGCCGGAGTTTTGTTTTTTGCCAATACCCCTGAACATTTTTTAAAAAGTGCACCCGTTGTCTGTGCCGTTTACCAAGGAAACGACAAAACTCATATTCTCGACCGAAAGGTTTTCGACGATGGGGTAATTGGAAATATCAGGGAAGCTGTCAATTATATCCAGCGTCACATAGATGTCCGTTTTGAGATTACCTCTCTGGAACGTACCGAGATACCTCAATACCCGGAGACAGCGTTGCGGGAAGCAGTAGTAAACGCAATCATGCATCGAGACTATTTCGATGCATCAGGTGATATAATGGTAGAAATATTTCAAAATAAAGTTACTATTTCCAATCCAGGCGGCCTGGTAAAATGGTTGCGCCCTGAAGATTTTGGAAAATACAGTCGCACACGTAATCGAGTCATTGCCTCCTTGCTAATGCGCACGCCTTATGCGGAGAAAATGGGAACCGGCATTCTCAGAATCAACCAGGCGCTCACTGATGCCCAGTTGCCAATGGCCGACTTCAGCTTTGATGATTTCAACTTTTCAGTTACGTTGTCTGCAATTAAAAGAGACGATTTAACTTCACAGAAAACTTCACAGAAAACTTCACAGAAAACTTCACAGAAAATTCTGGAGCTTATGACAGCAGAACCACATATAACTATTGCTCAACTTGCAGAAATCTGTAAAGTCAGTACGCGTGCAGTTCAGAATAATATAAACGCCTTGAAACAAGCTGGACTTCTCCGTCGGGAAGGTTCAGCAAAAGGTGGAAACTGGAAAGTATGTACAACAAACAGTCATAACGAAAAAACATCTTAAGAGGGCTGATTCATGTTTGAAGATTTGTCAAGTGAAATAATCGCACGGAACATGGAGCTGGTAAAAAAGCTTTCTGATGAAATTTATACTCATCCGGAGCTTGGTCTGGAAGAATTTCACGCTGTAAAGTTTCAGACTGCCATGCTTCGCGAATTTGGCTTTCAAGTAAGTTTCCCTTGTGCTGAACCAACAGCTTTCCGCGCCGAAACCGGCGAAGGGGAAAATTGCATTGCCATCCTCAGTGAATACGACGCGCTTCCCGGACTTGGTCATGCCTGCGGTCACAACTTGATTGCCGGGGCGGCAATCGCCGCCGCGCTGGCGGTAAAAGAAATCATGCAGACATATTCAATCCCCGGCAAGCTGGTGATACTGGGAACTCCGGCTGAAGAAGGCATTGGCGGAAAAATACACATGCTCAAACAGGGAGTTTTTCAAGGAATTGAATGCTGCTTGATTTGTCATCCCTTCCACTCAACCGGGATTGACCACGGCAACCTCGCAGTTTCCAGATATGAAGTAATTTTCAAAGGAAAATCCGCCCACGCCGCAACTGACCCGGAAAAAGGATTGAATGCCTTGGACGCGGTCAATCTGCTTTACGCCGGCGTAAATGCCTGGCGTCAGCAACTGCCGGATTCAGCCAGAGTTCACGGCATTATTACCGATGGCGGCAAAGCGCCGAATATCATTCCCGACCGTTCAGGAGTACTTTTTTACCTTAGAGCAGAAGATAACAGCTACCGGCAAATAATGGAAAAACGTTTCGAAGATATTGCAAAAGGCGCCGCATTGATGACCGGCACAGAACACGAGCTTATTAGACATCCTAATGCTTACGATGCCAACTTGCCAAATATTCCGCTGGGAAATTTTATTTTTGAACAGGCTCAAAAGCTGGGAATGAACCCGCAGCTGAATATCAGAGAAAGGATTTCTACTGATTTCGGCAATGTTTCGCAAGTTATTCCCGGAGTTAATTTCTTTTTCCAAGTAACCCGGGATTCATCCACCGCGTTGCATTCCCCGGAATTCTGTGAAATTGCCGGAACGCAAGCGGCATTTGAACGCGCAATGTCCGCAGCGCAAGTTATGACTCTTACCGCATTGAGCTTTTTAACTGATGCTGATTTTCGCAAAACCGTGATTAACGATTTTCTACAGCGCAAATCTGAACAGAATATTTGATTTGATGCATACCGCAAATATCAGTTGCATTGCTTGAAATTATTTCATGGCGGCGTATTTTAGTTTCTATATTAATACTGGGCAAATATAAAAAAATTAAAGACATGGAGAGGAAAATGAGATTTACAACATTTGTCGGATTAGCCGGAATAGGACTGTTAATTTTAACCGGATGCGAAAAGAAAACTCCGCCGCCTCAGCCGCCACCCAGCGTAACTGTTACGCCAGTGAAAGCGGGAACAGTCACCCCTAACTCGACCATCATCGCCCAGGTAAAAGCATACAATGACGTAAAGCTAGTCGCCCGCGTAAAAGGCTTCCTCCGCAAACAGGACTTCGTGGAAGGTCAAATGGTCAAAAAAGATCAGTTGCTGTATCTGATTGAACCGGAAGAATATCAAGCGGACGTGCAAAGCGCTGAAGCCATGTTGTTAAGAGCCCAGGCAGATCAGAAAAATGCTAACATTGATTATGTCCGGCAGAAAAATCTGTACACTCAGGATGCAGTATCTCAACGCAATTACGATAATGCGGTAGCCAAAAAAATGGAATGTGACGCCGCTATACTTCAGGCTACAGCCAAACTGGAAAATGCCAAACTCAATTTAAGTTATACAGAAATCAAATCGCCCTTCACTGGACGCATCGGACTCAATACCTACAGCGTCGGAAACGTTGTCGGTCCGGACAGTGGCACGCTGGCTGATGTTGTCCAGGTTGACCAGGTGCGTGTGCAATTCAGTCTTAACGAACTCCTGCTTTTGAAAATCATGCAATATCGTGGAGAATCCGGGAATGCGCCAGAATTAACGGTCAAACTATTTTTTCAAGATGGTTCTATGTACAAATACCCGGGCGCAATTACTTTTTGGAACAACCGGATTAATCCCGCGACAGGTTCATTGTTGATGCAGGCTACATTTCCCAATCCGGAAATGCTGCTGGTGCCGGGAATGTATGTCAAAGTCACTCTGGAAACAAAACACCCGGAAAAGGCATTGCTTGCGCCGTTGAATGCAATACTGGACAGCCAGGCGGGAAAATCGGTCATGCTGGTAAATAAAGACAGTGTTGTCGAAGAACGCAAGATTACAACCGGAGACAGCGACGGTCCTTATATACAAATAACTTCCGGCCTGAAAGCTGGAGACCTGATAATTGTTGAAGGATTACAGAAAGTCAGATCCGGCTTGAAAGTTGCTATTACTGTCGACAAAAACTTCGGTGGCGTAGATGTCGCCGCTTCGCCGGTTCCGGCAGCTCCGGAACAACCAGTACAGCCGCCGCCGGCAAACAGCGCGGAAGGTAAAAATCAGGAAAATTTACCCGTCTCTCCACCAAAGGCAAAAGAAGCGGCCGCCAATAACGCCATTCCCGCCATCAACAACGAAAAGCGGGGACGCAGATAATGATTAGCAAATTTTTCATTGAACATCCGCGTTTTGCGTTTGTCATTGCCATCGTCATCACCATTGCCGGGTTAATCGCAATCAAAGTATTGCCGGTAGCGCAATATCCGAACATCACCCCTTCACAAGTACAAATCTCCGCCACTTATCCTGGGGCTGACGCTTTAACGGTTCAGCAAACCGTTATCGAGCCAATTGAAGCTCAGGTGAACGGCGTAAAAGGCATGTTGTACATGTCTTCAATCAGTTCAGATTCCGGCTCGGCAGTCACCACCGTAACCTTTGACATCGGCTCCGATGGCGACATGAATACCGTAAACGTGCAGAACCGGGTAAATTGGGCAACCGCTCAACTGCCGGATGAGGTAAAACGCCAGGGAGTAATCGTCAAGGAAAAATCCAGTAATATGTTGCTGGTAATCTGTTTATCTTCGCCAAACGGCACCTACGACTCACTTTTTCTTAGCAACTACTTATCCAACAAAATCAAAGATGAAATCACCCGTATTCCCGGTGTCGGCGATGCCAATATTCTTGGAGAAATGAAATATTCAATGCGTGTCTGGCTCGATCCGGACAAAATGGCCAGCTTAAAAATGGACGTTGAAGAAGTCTCAAACGCCATCAAATCACAGAATGTTCAAGTTTCCGCCGGAGCGGTCGGCGACGCGCCGTCTTCAAAAAAACAGCTGTTCCGTTATGCCATTCAGACTCAAGGACGCCTGAAAGATGTTAAAGAATTTGAAAACATTGTGATAAGAGCTTTGCCGGACGGTTCAAATATTAAAATTCAGGATGTCGGAACCGTCGAACTCGGAGCGGAAAATTATTCTTCATCCGGCTGGCTTAACGGGAAGCCCTCAGCCTTACTGGCAGTATATCAGTTAAACGATGCCAACGGATTGCAAATTGCCGATGCCTGCCGTAAAAAACTTGCGGAATTAAAACAAGCCTTTCCTAAAGACTTGGACTATGGAGTTCAATACGACACGACGCAGTTCATCTCCGCCTCTATTAGCGAAGTGGTGATGACCCTGTTTATCGCAGTATTGCTGGTCGTGCTGGTAACCTGGTTGTTTCTACAGGACTGGCGGGCAACGCTGATTCCGACCGTGGCTATTCCCGTGTCGCTAGTCGGAACTTTTGCCATTTTGCTGGCTGCCGGTTACAATATCAACTTGATTACCCTGTTCGGACTGATTTTGGCTATCGGAATCGTTGTTGACGATGCTATTCTGGTAATTGAAAGTGTCAACCGGATGATTGAAGAAGAAGGACTGACGCCCAAGGAAGCCGCGATTAAAACCATGGAACAGGTTACCAGCCCGGCGGTTGCTACTACACTGGTTTTGTTGGCAATGTTCATTCCTGTATGTTTTCTGCCAGGCATCACCGGTGAAATGTACCGTCAGTTCGGAGTAACAATTTCTGTGGCGGTATCGCTCTCCACACTCAACGCTCTGACTTTAAGTCCGGCATTAAGCGCCTTGATTCTGAAACCTAAAGACAAAACCATTCACCGGAAATTTTTCCTGTTCGTCTGGTTTGAATACGTTTTCGATAAAATTACCGGCGGCTATTCAAAAACGGTCTCACTGCTGGTCAGAAAAGCTTTTATCGTTATTTTATTGTATCTCGGTTTAATGGGAATTACCTGGAAAATTTACGGCTTGCTACCTACCGGGTTCATTCCAAATGAAGATCAGGGAGCATTCTTCGTCAACGTCCAGCTACCGGACGGCGCCGCGCTGGTGAGAACGCAAAAAGTAGTGGACAGAGCCATGGAAATAATCAAAGCTACGCCTGGCGTAAGCAATATTATCGCCTCCACCGGTTTCAGTATTTTGACCGGAACCAACGCCTCCAACAGCGCGTTGATGATTGGAATCCTTGACCCGTGGGACAAACGAAAAACTCCTGAATTAAGTCAGGATGCCATAATCAGCCAGCTCCGGAAAAAACTGTTTGAAATTCCGGAAGCAATGATTATGCCGTTTTCGGTTCCGGTTATACCCGGCGTCGGCAATACCGGCGGATTTTCATTTGTCATGCAGGACACCACCGGCACCGACCCGCAAAAGCTATTTTCCAATGCTACCTCACTCATTGTCGCCGCCAATCAAGATCCGGAATTGACTGGAGTATTTACCACATTCCGGGCCAATGTGCCGCAAGTTTATCTGGATATTGACCGGGAAAAAGCCTTAAAAATGGGAGTGAGTATTAGTACCATCAACAATGCGTTGCAAGGTCTTATGGGCTATTCTTACGTCAATGACTTCAACAAATTCGGCAAGGTGTATAAAGTGGAAGTACAGGCGCAACAGCCATACAGATCGGACGTTAACGATATCTCCGGCTTGTATGTACGCAGCAATAATAACGAAATGGTACCGATGAGCACACTGGTACAAGTCAGCACCCGGTTTGCTCCGCAATATCTCAACCGTTACAATATGTATTCAGCGGTGAATATCAACGGCGATTCGGCGCCTGGCTACAGTTCCGGCGAAGCGATGAAGACAATGCAAAAACTGGCAAAAAAGATTCTCCCGTCCGGCATGAAATATGACTGGACCGATATGTCTTATCAGGAAAAACTGGCCAGCGGAAAAATCGGCATCGTTTTTGCTCTGGCGCTGACCTTTATTTATCTGTTTCTGGTAGCTCAATATGAAAGTTTTATGATTCCATTGGCAGTAATGTTGTCGGTGCCGGTGGCATTCTTTGGAGCGCTGGTTTCATTGTGGGCGGTGGGGATTGATAACAATATTTACACCCAGGTAGGGTTTGTTATTCTGTTCGGAATCGCGTGCAAAACTGCAATTCTGATTGTCGAGTTTGCCAAGGTTCAACATGACGAACACGGAATGTCGGTGGTCGATTCCGCTATTTTTGCCGCCAAACTGCGTTTCCGGGCGGTGGTAATGACCGCCGTCTCATTTGTACTCGGCACCTTCCCGCTGGTAATCGCGGTCGGCGCCGGGGCCTCCAGTCGGCGTTCACTGGGAACAGCAGTGTTCGGGGGCATGACGGTTTCCTGTATCTTCGGAACGATTCTAGTTCCAACATTCTACGTGGTTATCCAGCACACAATTAACTGGTCGAAGAAAAAGAAAACTGCTCCAGCAACCGACTGAAATCAGCAAAAAAAAAGCCCTCGCTAAGCGAGGGCGGATTCAATCTTACGATTAACTGGAGAATGTATTTTCTGGAACGTATTCTTTCGCCAGTTCACGCAACCCGAGAGAGTCATTGACTGATACTAAGTCAGTAATCCGTTTAATGTCCACCGGAGAAATTTTATTCCCGTTGGCAACTTTTTTCATCATCCAGATTTTTTCGTAGGTAGATTTTTCCACATCTTCGTCCTCGGTCATGAGTTCTTCGTATTCCTTTTCTCCTGGCCGCAGACCGGTAAATTTTATCTTTATATCTTTATTTGGAACCAATCCTGATAATTCAATCATCCGTTTTGCCAAATCAACGATTTTTACCGACTCGCCCATTTCTAAAACAAATATCCTGCCATTCTCACCAATTGCGCCTGCTTGAAGAACCAAGTCAACGGCCTCAGGGATGGTCATAAAATAACGGGTCATTTCCTGGCTGGTAACAGTAACCGGACCGCCTTCTTCAATCTGTCGTTTAAACAGCGGAATCACGCTACCGCTACTACCCAGTACATTCCCAAAACGCACCGCCATAAACTCGGTGCCGTTCTTCGGGCGTTCCATCAGTAGTCTTTCTGCAATTCTTTTAGTTGCGCCCATAATATTACTCGGGCGTACTGCTTTATCTGATGAAATCATGACAAACCGCTTAACTTTGCACTGTTCCGCCATTTCTATCAACCGGCAAGTGCCAATCACATTATTGCGGAAGCACGCGGGAACATTTTCCTCCATCAGTGGCACATGTTTATAAGCCGCCGCGTGATAGATTATATCAATGCCGCCCACCTGATTAATCGCACTCTTTATTTCCTCCGGATGTTTAACATCACCGGCAACAGGGATAATCTTCACAAACGGAAATGCCTGTTTCAGCTCCGCCTCCAGTGAATAAAGCGCAAATTCAGAAAATTCAAATAACACCAGCACTTTAGGGTTATACCGTGCAATCTGACGACACAATTCAGAACCGATACTGCCACCGGCGCCAGTAACCATTACTTTACGGTCTTCCAGGCTCTGCCTTACTATTTTGCGGTCAAGTTTATGCACATCTCGATGCAACAAATCCTCAATATTCACTTTTCTGAACATTGAAACAGACACATTGCCCAAAGTAAGGTCAGACATTGATGGAATCTGCCTGAATTGACACGCCACCCCAGCACGGGAACAGCTTTCAATGACTAAATTCATATAGCGCGGCTTGCGGAACGGGTCAAGAATCAGCACACTGTTAACCCGCAAACGTTCAGCTACCGCGCCAACATTCCGCAATTTGCTGTAAAATACCGGTACTCCGTGGATTTTAGTTCTGTCCATATCCTTGCGGTCAGTAACCACCCCGACAAAACGCCCGAGCGCAACTGTTTTTGACAATCTTAAAATCAAATCAGTATCATCAATATTACCGACGACCAAAACTCTTTCACATCGACCGTTTCCGCCATGCATATTTTTACGAGACATATATTCACGGAAATATCTTACTGTTAACCGTCCACCTGCAATCCACGCGGTCAACAAAATAAAGCTCAACACGAAAACTGACCTGGGGTAACCGGATAGAGACAAATCATTGAGCAGATACACAAAAAATGCAAAAATAATACTGGCCGATAATGCTGCGTAAATTGCACGCAATAAATCATCAATACTAAAATAAGACCATAGCCCGGAATGCATTCTGAATAAGGCCAACGCCAAAACAGTAATCAATACATATACCGGCATGGACTTCAATAACAGCAGCCATACTTCATTAGGAACCACAAAATCAAAACGCAACAAAAATGCCAACACATAACAAGTAGCAGCCCCGATAACGTGACCTAATATTATCAATATCCGACGTAACAATAAATGTTCCCGGATAAATAAATAAATTGCCAATAGAGCATTCATAACTCTAGTTCTATTCATCGTTAATACTCTCCTAAAAAATTAATGAACTCTACTAAAAGAAATAGAGTTCATTTTATCCGATTTTCAACTTGCAACAAATACTCTTGTCTTTTTTTCTTAATGTAGAACAGACACTCTTGTCTGTTTGTTTTTTAATACTTCGCAGGCAAAAATGCAAGAAAAGTGGGGACTTCACCACTAACTCACACTAACTGGAACTAAGTATTACGTATTACGTATTACGTATTACGTATTACGTGTTACGGGTTACGGGTTAAGAGTTAAGAGTTATATTGTTTTTTGCGCCCTTTGCGCCTTTGCGTTTAACTCTTTTTATTTTTAAAACTTCGCAGGCAGGATGCCTACGGTACATTTTCTCATCACAATGCAGTAAGCCAACGCAAACAGTAATAAAAATCCAGTAAGCCAAAGACCAAGATACAATATGGATAATTTTTCCATGTACATTGCGCCACTTGCAATTACAAGTTGAACTAATCCATAAGACACAGATACTTTCCAGTGAGAAATTTTCAATTCATTGGCCAATAGCTGATAGAGATGTCCGCGATGCGGCTCCAGCAGGTTTTTACGCTCTTTCAATCTGACCAGTACACTGATCAGTTCATCAGCGTAGAATGGAAAAATGAACGAGGCCAAACATATAAATGAGGCAATAGAGTCAGACAAAATCATCACAACGACCGCAAAGACAAAGCCAAGCAAAATGCTGCCGACATCGCCCATAAAAACTCTTGCCTTGGGCATGTTAAACGGCAAAAATCCAAAACAGCCAGCGGCAATACATAAACTGAACTGAGATATACCACCCGATAAATGCCATGAATAATAAGCCAACAATCCGAATCCCACCATCCCGGTTATTCCTGCAATTCCATTAATCCCGTCCATGAAATTATAGTAATTGGCGGTTCCGACAATAAAAAATATAAAAAATATCATCAAACCAATATTCATATCTTCAACACCATGACTAACAAACCAAACAGCTATGCCAGCGCCAATCAACTGCAATCCAAGCCTCAACTTGGAAGACAGATGCAATCTGTCATCATAGAGACTTATAAATGCTAAAGCTACGGCAGGAAACCAAAACATAAAATTAAGCTTTAACGCCAATGCGGCGATAATCAATGCGGCAAGAATGCCAATCCCTCCACCTCTAGGTGTAACCACTGCGTGCGAACTCCGGTGATTGGGTTCATCCAACAGTCCCAAAACATGTCCGTGCTTCGCCACCAGCCAAGCCCCAATCGCACCAGCGAATAACGATATTAGAGCAATAAAAATCATAATTTTGTAAAATCCTTATGCTGTTTGATTATACAACTTTGTTGAGATTATCGATAACTGGATGTGGATTCCAGCTTAATTCACGCTGTGCTTTGACAGATGAAAAAGTCAGATCCTGGCACATTTTATCTAACACATATGAATTAAAAGGCATATCGCGTTTAAGAATTTTACCTGCCATATCTCCCGCCAATGCCATTCCTTTGGCTAATAAAAATGGTATTGCCGGATTAGGTCTCCGGTTAATTTTTTTAGCAATTTCATGGCACAAACTGGCAAATGTTACATCACAGCCGTCTGTCAGATTGTAGATGCCACCCTGTTTGGCAATTAACGGAATGAAGTCAGCAATATCGTCTATTAAGACCAAGCTTCTTTTAGCGCAACCACTACCAATATTAAAATAAGTACGTTTTTTTATAGCAGCTAACATTTTGCCCAAATTGCCAGGAGGATTACGTCCGGCGATTAGAGGCAAACGCAGTATACCTTTCAATGTTTTAGGCGCATCCCAGTTCTGGACAATTTTTTCAGCGTTGATTTTACTCTTTCCGTATGAATCAGTCGCCGCCAAATGATGATTTTCATCAATTCCTGTTCCTGTATGACACCCATAGACTGCCACCGTACTAATTAAAACAAATGATGCCGGCGGTTGCGTTAAGTGATTCAACGCAGCAATAACATTGGCTGTACCAACCTCATTAACATCAAAAAACGCTTGCTTTTCTGCGTTGTTACGTGGTACAGTATGGGCTTTACCGGCAGCATGAATTACCAAGTCAAATTTGATATCTGGCAGTGTCCATTGGCATCCAGTAATATCGGCTTGAATATGAAGTTTATCAGATGTCGGCAAAAGTCCGAGCGTATAAATACAGTAGTGATTCTTTAGTTGCTCATAAAGAAAACTTGACAAAAAGCCTGGATAGCCTGTTAGTAAACAATTTTTCATATTTTAATCCTAATTATTTCAGGTATTGCTTTTCAACGAGTCGGTTGATTTTTCTTCTTTTGTAATCAAAAAACCATCCCCATTTATTGAAATAATATATTACCGATTTTAAGTGTATTTTGAACAGCCTGAAATTTCTGTATGACTCTTTCTGGTGTTCATGAAATACTTCCGACATAGGGAAAAATATGCATTCCGAGTTCTCAAAAA
>JBAYVM010000005.1:0-25026 GCA_041674645.1 Victivallaceae bacterium
CGTCTGTATCTATTCCGACCATTGGCATCGGCGCCGGGGGCGGTTGTGACGGGCAGGTGCAAATTGTCACCGACCTGCTTGGATTGTTTACCGGATTCACTCCTAAACACGCTAAGCAATATACCAATCTGACCGGAGAAATCACCAAAGCTTTCGACACCTATGTTAAAGAAGTAAAAACGGGTATTTTCCCCGGCAAAGAAAATTCGTTTTAAGAAAAGCGTTTGGCTTTCACTGGCTTTAGTGAAACTGTTATTGACGACCAGGCGCAGATTCCAAATCTCTGTTCAATAAAATTATGAAAGAGCACTTGAAAAAGTCAATATCCTTATTACTTTTAAACAGTTGAAATTGATTCAAAAAAGACTGTCAACCTATTATTTTCAGAGGACACGACATTGGCTAGAGACAATGATTATATTCTGGAGCTTCTCAGTGAATATGGAATGATTACCCAGGAGCAGATTGATGAAGGCTGGAATTTGTCTTCTGATAGCGACGGGAAGTTGGACATTATTGAAGCGCTGGAGCAGCTCGGCTATGTAAATGCCAATGACCTTACTGCCATGCTTGCTCAGCAATACGGCATGGAAATGTTGGATTTGAACAATTATGAAATCCCTGCCGGTGTAATTGAGGCTTTGCCGGCCGATGTAGTCACTCAATATAATGTTGTTCCGGTAATGAAGCATGACGATTCGTTAACGATTGCAATGAGTGATCCGACCGACATGGAAACCATTGATGCGTTGCGTTATCTGCTCGGATGCGATATTGATGCCATGATTGCTCCTCAGGAACAGATTCAGAAAGTAATAGATAAACATTATCGCACTGTTACTGAAAGTGTCGAGTCGTTTATCGATGAACTTACGGATGAAAACAGTGTACAAAATCAGCTGATGGCCGGAATTTCCGGAGAGCCGGAAGAAGAAGTTGTTGACGACGCGCCTATCATCAAGCTGGTATCGCTGATTATCATTGAAGCATACAAAATGCGCGCCAGCGATATTCATATGGAGCCGCTGGAAAAGCGCTACCGTATTCGTTACCGGGTTGACGGTGCGCTCCAGGAAGTTGAAGCTCCGCCAAAATACTTGCAGGCCAATTTGACCAGCCGACTGAAAATTATGGCGAAACTGGATATTTCAGAAAAACGCGTTCCCCAGGACGGCAGAATTCAGTTGAAGATGGCTGATAAAGACATCGACTTGCGCGTGTCATCAATTCCTACGACGCACGGCGAAAGTATTGTTATGCGAATCCTTGACAAGTCAAGCATTCAGCTGGACATTCCGAAGCTCGGGTTCTACGCCGACGACTTGGAACTGGTAAATCAGATTCTGGCATTTCCAGACGGAATCTTTCTGGTAACCGGACCGACCGGTTCCGGAAAAACTACCTCGTTATATGCGTTTTTAAATACTATCAACACGCCTTCCAGAAAAATTATTACAGTAGAAGATCCGGTGGAATATCAATTGTCCGGGATTAATCAGGTGCAGATTGACAAGCAAATCAACATGACGTTTTCTATTGCACTTAGAGCAATACTTCGTCAGGCGCCAAATATTATCATGGTAGGAGAAATTCGAGATTTGGAAACTGCGGAAATCGCGATAAATGCGTCTCTCACCGGACATTTAGTGTTCAGCACATTGCATACTAATGACGCGCCGGGGGCAATTACCCGAATGGTGGACATGGGCGTTAAGCCGTTCCTAGTGGCATCGGCGGTCAGGGCGGTTATGGCTCAGCGCCTGTTGCGGCGCATTTGCAAAAGTTGTGCAGAACCATATATGCCGACCCCGACAGAAGCCAGACTGCTTGATATTAGCGAGGAATATTTGCAAACGCATCAGTTTTTTAAAGGCAAAGGTTGTCCGAATTGCAATGGAACCGGTTATCGAGGACGTGTTGGTATTTATGAAATATTTGTAGTCTCAAGAGACATCGGGCAGCTGATTTTTGATAATGAGCCGACCGGGGTCATTCGCGAAGCCGCCAGAAGAAATGGAATGCGTTCTTTGCGTGATGACGCGTTGCGTAAAGCCGTCGCAGGAACTTCGACCGTGGAAGAGGTTATCCGGGCAACGGTTCTGGATTCTGAAAATTAATATAAAACTTAAACAACAAGGCGACTGATAAAATGCTGGATACCGAAAGTCATGCGCTAAAAGATATAATCCTGACTGAGGGAAAATGTACTGAAGCCCAGCTTAGGGAGGTTGAAGAGGAACACGACCGTACGGGCAAGCCTTTTCAAGAGGTAGTTGTCAACTACGGTCTGATGACGATGGAAGAAATATTGCAATTAATTGCAACCACTCTTGGCACGGATGTTGTGGATTTGTCCAAAATGGACGTTTCCAAAAAAATGATTGACATGATTGATGCGGAAACTGCCAGAGCGTACGGCGTGATTCCTTTTGAGTTTGATGGGTCCTCGATGAAATTAGTTTCCCGCAATCCGCTTAATTATCAGGTACATGAGGAATTACGCTTTATTCTTGGTTATGACATTATTCCGCTGGTTGCCGAAGAAAATCAAATTGATTCCGCCATTGAAAAATATTATCCGACAAATATTGGTACGGTTCATGATGTTCTGTCAGCAATGACCAGCCACGATGGCGACGACGCGTTTGATGATGATTCCGAGATAGAAAATGCGGCTAATGAAGCGCCAATCGTTAAATTTGTGGAAGTAATCATGTATCAGGCCATCAAGGATCAGGCCAGCGATATTCACTTTGAACCTTTTGAAAAAGAATTCCGGATACGTTACCGGGTTGACGGAGCGCTTTATGAAATGCCACCGCCGCCTAAAAGTCTGGCGGTTCCGGTCATAAGCCGCGTGAAAATTATGAGCGGCCTGAATATTTCTGAGCGCCGTCGCCCTCAGGACGGACGTATTCAGTTGAAAGTTGGCGGGAAGCCGATTGATTTGCGTGTATCCTGTCTGCCAACCTCCTGGGGCGAGTCTGTCGTGCTTCGTATTCTTGACCGTTCAGTCGTAAACCTTGACTTGGAAGTGTTGGGTATGGGACAGGACGTTCTTGAAAAATTGCGGGAACTGATATTTATGCCGAACGGGATTTTGCTGGTTACCGGCCCTACCGGTTCTGGTAAAACTACAACCCTGTATTCAGCATTGAAAGAAGTAAATTCCATTGATGAAAAGATTCTTACTGCCGAAGATCCGGTTGAATATGACGTGGAAGGTATTATTCAACTACCGATTAATGATGCCATTGGAATGACTTTCCACCGGGCGCTTCGTGCGTTTTTGCGTCAGGACCCTGACCGGATTATGATTGGAGAAATTCGTGACTTTGAATCTGCGCAGATGGCTATTGAAGCGTCGCTGACTGGTCACTTTGTGTTCAGTACGCTTCATACTAACGATGCGCCGGGAACAGTTACCCGGTTAATTGATATGGGAATTGAACCATTTCTAATCTGTTCTTCGCTGGTTGGGGTACTGAGTCAACGCCTGATTAGAAGAGTATGCAAAAGTTGCCGGGTGGCATATGACCCAACGGATGAAGAGCTGGAAAGATGCGGTTTGGAGCGCAGTGATATTAATGATCGTAAATTTTACTATGGCAAAGGCTGTTCAGTCTGCAATGACACCGGCTACAAAGGGCGGAAAGCAATTTGCGAACTTTTGGTTATTACGCCGCCGATTATCGAGTTGATTTCAGATAATGCGCCGACGGTTACCATTAGAGATAAAGCTAGAGAATTGGGCATGAGAACAATTCGCGAAGACGGCATTAAGGCTATTTTAAATGGGGAATCTTCAGTGGATGAAGTTCTCAGATATACTTAAATATTTGTTTTATTAAGGAGAACTGGCGATGAGTATTGATATGACTGAGTTATTGCAACTGGTTGTTGATGAAGGCGTGAGTGACCTCCATGTTGAAGTCGGAGCTCCGCCAATGGTCCGTTTGCACGGCAGCCTCACCCCTTTGGATGTTCCATCGCTTACGCCGGAAGATACCGAACGGATGGTCAAGGCGATTGCGTCTGATGCCCACCTTCAGCAGATACAGGAAAATGGCTCGGTCGACTTCGGTTTTGGTTTTGGCGATCAGGCCCGGTTTCGCGTCAGCTGTTTTAAGCAGAAGGGATTTTTCGGAACGGTGTTGCGACAGATTCCCAATACTTTGCTGACGATGGAGAAAATTGGACTGCCGATGGGGTTGAAAGATTTGCTTTATCGCCCGCGCGGTCTGGTGCTCGTTACCGGTCCTACCGGTAGCGGGAAAAGTACAACTTTGGCTTCAATGATTAATATTATCAACGAAGAACGCGACTGTCATATTATCACCGTTGAAGACCCGATTGAATTTTATCACCAGCACAAGAAAAGCATGGTAATACAGCGTGAAGTTGGCGTCGACACGCCGACTTTTAAGGATGCGTTGCGTCGTGCGTTGCGTCAGGACCCGGATGTAATTCTGGTCGGGGAAATGCGCGACTTGGAAACGATGGAAGCGGCGGTATCGGCGGCGGAAACCGGGCATCTGGTGTTCGCTACGCTGCATACGACCGGAGCTGCCAGAACGGTTGACCGTATTGTCGATGCGTTCCCCACTAATCAGCAGGGACAAATCAGGACTCAGCTCGCTTCGTCTCTGTTGGCGGTAATTTCTCAAGTGTTGTTACCGAAGAACGACAAACCAGGGCGGGTGGCCGCGTTTGAAATTATGATTTCCACGCCATCAATTCAGGCGCTGATTCGTGACAATAAAACTTTCCGGATAACCTCAGAATTACAGACCGGTGCAAAGTTTGGGATGAATACATTGGATAATCATTTGCTAGATTTGTATATGAAGAATATAATATCATATACAGAACTGATTACCAAAGCCCAGGATCCTGAAGCAATAGCAGAAAAACTTCAAAGTGGACGCTAAGCCTGGACACATGGAAAAATATATCAGATTATGTAAATTAAACACCCAGGGAGGGAGTTAAAATGGCGCAATTCTTATACACAGCAATGGATGCCAATGGCAAGGAACGCAAAGGCAAAATCGATGCGGCTACTGAAGAAGCGGCAGCTGTTGAGTTGAAAAAGCAAGGCTTTTTCCCGACAATGATAAAAAATGCCAAAGGCGACAAACCGAAAAAAGTTGCTCCGGTACAGGGAAAGGACAAGAAAAAGGGCGGAGGAATAAACCTTAATCTTACAATCGGAACTCCTACCATCAAACGTAAAGAGTTGGTAATTATCACCCGCCAGCTGGCCATTCTGCTTGATGCCGGACTGCCATTAATTCGTTCATTGCGCACTCTGGAAAAACAGTCTAGAAATCCGGTTGTAAAGCAAGTGTTGGGGTCGGCGGCAGATTCAGTGGAAAGCGGCTCAACCTTCTCTGAAGCTCTGGCGCAACATCCCAAAACATTCGACAAACTTTATCTTAATATGATTCGTGCCGGCGAAGCGGCTGGCGCGATGGAAATCATCCTCAATCGTTTGGCGATGTTTCAGGAAAAAGCCGCCAAAATTGCCGGTAAAGTGAAATCGGCGTTGATTTACCCGACAGTGGTTATGAGTATTGCGATGTTGGTTACTGCGGGGTTGATGATATTCATCGTTCCTAACTTCAAGAAAATCTTCGATGAACTGCTCAAAGGCGAGCCTTTGCCGGGAATAACTCAGTTCGTTATGAAGATAAGCGATATTATGCAACACCAGATATGGTTGTTTGCCGTGGCTGCTTTTGGAATTTTCGTTCTCTATAAAGTCGTTAAGAAAAATAAATACGGCCGATATGGACTGGACTGGGTGGCATATAATGCTCCGCTTTTCGGTCCGATTATATCAAAAACCGCCATCTCGCGTTTTGCCCGTACTCTGGGAACGTTAATGGCATCAGGTGTGCCAGTGCTTAACGCGCTCAGTATTGTTAAGGAAACCTCAGGGAATGAACTTGTTGCCGGCGCTGTACAGAAGGTGCATGACGCGGTGAAAGAAGGGGAAGGAATTGCTCCTCCGCTGGGCGCTTCCGGAGTTTTTCCGCAAATGGTAATCAGTATGATTGAAGTAGGCGAAGAAACCGGTAAGCTTCCGGAAATGTTGGAAAAAATTGCCGACACTTACGAAGATGAAGTAGATAATGCGGTAGGCGCGTTGACCTCAATGATTGAACCGTTGATGATTGTGGGACTCGCGGTTATCGTAGGTACCATCGTTATCGCACTGTTTATGCCGCTGACCAAAATCATTGAAAAACTTGGTTAAAACTGGTACTTGGAATCAAGGCTGGAGGAGACATTGGATATGGACAAAAATAATTTTTATGCGGTTGTAATGGCCGGGGGGCGGGGCGAACGCTTCTGGCCTCAAAGCAGGGTAAGTCATCCTAAACAATTGTTGCGCTTGATTGGAAATCTTACTTTGATTGAGCAAACCGTGGAACGTTTGATGCCACTGGTTCCGGCAAAAAATATTCTGGTAATTACTAATCAGGAATATGTCCTTCCCATGCGTTCGCTATTGTCCAAAATACCGGGTGAAAACATTATTGGCGAGCCAATTGGACGGGATACGGCTCCGTGCGTGGCTTTGGCGGCAGGTATTGTCAAGGCCAAATCCAACGGAGAGGAAGCCATTATGATGTTGCTGCCATCCGATCATGTAATACGCGATACTGATTCGATGTTGGAAGTTCTGGCTGACAGCGCTGATATTGCCAGCCGCACCGGCAATATTATTACTATTGGAGTAAATCCGGCATTTGCCAGCACGGGCTATGGTTATATTCATTGTGGCGAAGAAATTCCATCCGAAACAGGAACTAAATTTTTCCGGAGTCTTGGTTTTAAAGAAAAACCGAACATGGAAACGGCGGAAAAATTTATTGCGGCGAAGTGTTACAAGTGGAACAGTGGAATGTTCGTCTGGAAAACCGCGACGATTATGAATGCTTTGCGTAAATATACACCCAGTCTTGCTGTTGCAGCTGAAACTTTTGCTCAGGCAGTCACCAGAGGCGAGCTCAGCAAGGTCATGGAAGAAAAATATAAAAATTGTGAAAAAATATCAATTGATTATGCCGTGATGGAAAAAGCGGACAATGTCATTGTTGGCGAATGCTCTTTTGACTGGGATGATGTTGGCAGTTGGACTGCGCTTCGCAATCAAATTCGTCCGAGCCGGGACAACAATGTCATCCGTGGACTTTACGAAGGGCTGGATACCAGTAACTGTATTATTGTTGGTGACTCAAAGCACCTGATAGCGACGATTGATGTTGAAGATTTGATTATTATTCATACTGATGACGCTACTCTCATCTGTAATGCAAAATCGGCTCAGCGAATTAAAGAACTGGTGCATGAAATCGGTTTAAAACCTGAATTGTCCAAATTTCTTTAAGAAGGACCGATTTTAATTATGTTGATTGTAATGAATGTTGGTAATACCAATACCCAGATTGCCGAATATCAGAACGGAGAGATATGCAATGTGCAAACCGTTAAAACCGGCAACCTTGAGCTTTCAATAATCCCTGAAAATGTGCAGGTAGCCGCTTCCACTGTTGTGCCGAAAGTAAAGAAAATTTTTGCTAAACGTAATATTTTCTGGCTGTCGGCAGAAAGCAACTGCAATATTGATCTTAGTAAAGTTGATGCCTCTACTTTAGGTTGCGACCGTCTGGCAAATATAATTAATCTGGCAGATAATTATCCGCTACCGGCAATTTGTATTGACTTTGGAACAGCAATTACATTTGATTTGCTGGATGCGCAAATGATATTCCGCGGCGGCGCAATTGCTCCGGGACGCTTTCTGTTGCGTAAAGCTTTGCATGATTGTACAGCTTTATTGCCAATGTTGCCGATTTCTGAAGATGCGTTGCTTGACCCTGGAATTAACACCCGGGATGCGATGCGGCTGGGAATGGACAGAGGCGCACTTGGTACGACCAAGGAAATTATTCACGCATTGACGAGAAAATTTGAGCAGAAAGTAAAAGTCATTGGCATTGGCGGCGATGCAGAATTTTTTATAAATAATATTGATGGAATCGAATGCGGCGGTAAGAATTTCACGTTAAAAGGTATAGCTAAAGCCTGGGAGCTTAATCAAAAATGAGAGTAAAAATTTGTGGCATCCAAAACGAAACAGAATTAAAAATCGCGGTAAACAGCGGAGCTGATGCTATCGGTTTTCTTGTCGGACAGATTCATAAATCACCTTCATTTATTCTGCCCAGTACAGCTGGTCGACTTGCCGTGCAACTTCCACCATATATTTCTCCGGTAATTGTAACGCATCTTTCAGAAGCGGATGAAATCATGGAAATACTTGATAAATCTGGTATTTACAGTGTTCAACTTCACGCCTGTTCGCCGGAACAAATCAACAAGTTACATGATTTGCTGCCTAAAACGGGGAAGATAATTTTTGCCGAATATGTCCAGAATCTCTGTGCATTTCCAGATATAGATGAACTCTATCCGCTTATTGACGCGATTGTTCTTGACTGTTACAACCGCGAACCTGATTTGATTGGCGGTCCGGACGATGGCAAAATCTATGAATGGCGCGCTGGCGCTGAATTCATTAGTCAGTGCCCGTTGCCGGTAATTCTTGCCGGCGGTTTGTCGGAAGAGAATGTTGCTGCCGCTATAGTCTCCGTCAAGCCTTTTGGGGTTGATGCCTGCAGTAAACTAAAAAGCCAGGAAACCAAAGAATGCGATTTGACAAGCTGCACGGCTTTCGTTAGAAATGCTAAAAACGCCACTTTTTCTTTGAGTAACTAACTTCATATCAAGCAAAAGTTTTCCAGCAAATTGCTGCTGCGACAAGAACGGTGTAGCTAAAAGCAAAAATCAGAAGAACCGGAACAGTTTTGCCATTTCGGCGGATTTTATTGTAATACGGGCTACACAAGTCATAGCAGATAAACTCAGAATTATTTGGATAATGTGACGGATAAGTGAATATCCCAGAAACTCTGGCATTTAGCCGCATAGTCAAATTCACCGCCCACCCCGCAGCTTCCATGAACATTCCCAGGTTGCGACGGCGTAGTTTGCGCAGAGCGGAAATTACCGGCGGCAGCAGAATAATCAGCGCGATAATGAACAATCCTGCCGTTATTTTCAACCATGATACTTTTTCCAGTGACTTGATGATATATGCAACGCTACTGCCAATTGCGGCAACCCCGACTCCGCCGCAAAGCACTAGAATTGAACCAGCAGACAAGCCTGACGATATTTTGCCTGAACCAGCTTTCAAATCTGTTTCCAAAGTTTTCCCAATATTGTCGAACGAAGCCAGTTTTTGAGTACGGTCGCTGATAATGTCTATGAGCTTTTTGAACGGGAGAAGCACTGACTGCCAGAAAGAAATGGGGCCATTGACAAAATCAATAACTGTGGCATTCCAGTATTTTCCTTCGCTGTCAATGAAAACACCTGGCTTGCCCTGATAAATGCGGAACACACAGCCGGAAGTGATTGCCGCTACGGCGTTGACGGTTTTTTCGATGCCATCCTTTTTCTGTTTCAATTCCAGATAAATCATACACAAATTGGAGTTGGCAGCCATTTTTTTGTGAATATTAATGTCTTTTATTTTCAGTGACAGATCAAAATGTCTTCCGTCCATGACGAGTGAACCGGCTTGAATCATTGAGCGCGTTGCCGGATTGAATAGCTCACTGAAGTTAACAAAATTATTGACGAAAGTAATAATATATTGCTTGAACAGAATAAGTTTTTCCAAAGCTTTCAGGTTGGAAATGGTGGATCCGAGCGCACCGTCGGCATCCAGCAGTTTTCGCAACGCTTCTATCTCCTGACCGTTGATGTAAGCTTCCAGCTTATCACTGCCCAGGCTGCCGGTTTTGTCGCCTTCAGCTTTGGAAAGATAGTCCTCGTACGGCGCCATTCCGGTTTTCAAGTTCTGCCAGGTTTTTATCTCCAGAGAACTCAAAGTGAAGACTTCCGCAAACTGCGCCACGGCATCCTGGTAAAATGGATTAATGCCTTCCTTCAAGTTTAAAATCATCTTTGCGTCCGGATGGGCAAGCGGAGCATCTTTTATAGCGGCTTCGACCGCTGTCCGGTCATTAATATCAAGTGACGGCAAAGTGTCGGCTTCCGATTTGAACCTTGCATTGTTGGCGCTGTCAATTCTTACCAGTTCGCAAAAATTGAAATATTCGTCTATTTTTTGCTTGATTCCGCTAAATGCAGGATAAATCTGAGCCGGATCTGTATTCTTAAGTGACGGCTTCTCAGTATTTTTCTCCCATTCCAGAAACGCTTTGGCGTCGGCAACAAATTTGTCCAGCGATTCTAAATTTACGCCATTCTGCCCGGCGGCATTTTTGATGCCTCCGGTAACCGTTATAAGGTCTTTGATTAATGGACATGCTGGACTTTTTTCTCCAGCGGTCTCCAGAGTAATTATTCCGTCACCTTTAATTGGACCGGAGGACACTTCGACAATTTTCTTCGACAATTTATCCAAGTTTAATATGCCGTTTTCCAAGACATCCGTCAACTGGCTTCCGGTAAAATCAAACAACGTTTTTCCCGCTTCTGAATCCTGATTCAGGCAGGAAATATTTATAGCTGGAGATTTGTCATTCAACAATTCCGGAGATTTTAGCACGTCAAACAGCCAGATAACCGCGTTTTTTACCTCGTCAACACGAATCATGTTATTGCAGTCAGCATCCAGATATTCCAAAAATTTCCGGTCGCCGTTCAGGCAATCCAGCGGGGCGTTCAGAGCTGTCCATAACGCCGGATCAAGAGTTATAATTTCCTTCAGGTCCTGTGGAGAATTTACCAGATACTGAAAACTTCCGCCAATATTCTGAAAGACGATTTTTCCCGACATAATTCCATCTCCAAGGTTGTTTCAATAACGGAGCGCCGCCTGCTGCTTCAGCATATCAATCAGTACAATCGCGCTCATCGCTTCAATTACCGGAACGATGCGCGGGCAGAGGCATGGATCGTGACGACCATGAGTTTCACAAACTGCCGGTTTCCCGTCAATGTCAATAGTGGTCTGCTGCTGGGAAATTGACGATGTCGGCTTGACTGCCACCCGGAAGATAATTTCTTCCCCGGTCGAAATTCCGCCAATAATACCGCCAGCGTTGTTTGAACTGAATTTGTCCGGTGGCAGCATGCCGTCGTTGTGTTCTTTGCCCGTCATGGCGGCAGCGGCGAAGCCTGCGCCAAATTCAATGCCCTTAACTCCGCCAACAGAAATAATGCCTTTTGCCAGTTCGGCGTCCAGTTTGTCAAAAACCGGTTCGCCGAGTCCGGCGGAAAGACCGTTAATCCGGCATTCGATAACACCGCCAACACTGTTGCCTTCTTTGGCGGCGGCAATGATTCTTGCTTCCATTTTTACCGCGGCTTCGGGGTCGCAGGCTCTGACCGGATTGCTTTCAATAGTTTCCGGAATGTATTTTTCACATTTTATCCCACCGATATTGACGGTGTAAGCTTTAATGGAAATTCCTTTTTCCGCCAGTAATTTTTTTGCCACCGCGCCAGCGGCAACCCGTCCGGCAGTTTCCCGTCCGGATGCCCGTCCGCTACCGCGGTGATCTCTGATGCCATACTTTTTAAGATAGGTGTAGTCGGCATGACCGGGACGGAACAACTTCATGATGTTGCCGTAGTCATTGGAACGGAAATCGGCATTGTGAATAATCATCATTAATGGCGTTCCAGTGGCTTTTCCTTCAAAAATTCCGGACATGATATGAACCGTGTCGGACTCCTGACGGGGTGTCGTTACCGCCGACTGTCCCGGTTTGCGCCGGTCAAGTTCCTGCTGAACATCCGCTTCATTAAGTTCCAGTCCGGGCGTAATACCGTCAACCACAACCCCTACCGCTTTGCCGTGGGATTCGCCAAACGTGCTGACTGTAAACAATTTACCGTAAACGCTACCGCTCATTCAGTTTCTCCTCAATTTTTTTGATGATGATTTTTCCGGTTTCTTCCGCCGGAGCATTTTGTGCTATTTCTATTGTCAGTCCGGAATACATATTGTAATATTGCTCCCGGTGTTTATAAAGTTCAATAAATTTTTCATAAGGATTGTTGCCGGCAAGAAACGGTGGCAAACCGCGTTTTACGATACGCTTGAAAATAATTTCCGGCGGAACTTTCAAGTAAACCATAAATCCCAGCTTCTTCAAGTCGTCGCCGATTTTATCATTCGCCGGAACGCCGCCGCCGAGCGCAATCACTTGCCGGGATGATTCGTCGGAACCGGCAATTAACGTTCTTACAGTTTCCACCTCCAGTTCCCGGAAAAAATCCTCGCCATGCGTCAATACAATACTTCGCGGCGACAGCCGTTGTCCATGTTTTTTTTCATACAGCCCGGTAATCAAGTCGTCAGTATCAATAAACGGACAATTCCAGTGCCTCGCCAGCGTTCGCCCGTGAGTGGTTTTGCCGCAATGTTTCATGCCGGAAATCACAATATTCATGCTGAACAATCCGATTTGACGATTTCTGTTCCGATACCGCTGTCGGTGAATATTTCCAGCAACAGGGAATGCGTCATTCTGCCGTCAATCATGTGAACCTTATTCGTTCCCGCAGCCAGCGCGTGCAAGCAACTTTTTACTTTTGGAATCATACCGCCGGTAATTACTTTATCCTCAATAAGTTGCTCAACTTCATCGGATTGAATGGATGAAATTACGCTGGTCATGTCGGCAGGATTACGAAGAATCCCGGGCACATCGCTAAGAAAAACCAACTTCCTGGCCTTCACCGCTTCCGCAATTTTGCAAGCGGCAATGTCGGCGTTAATATTGTAAATCTGTCCGTCATCACCGACGCCCAGCGGCGGGATTACCGGAATAAGGCCGCTCTCCAGCGCTTCAAATATTTTTGTCGTGTCAACGTCAATAATGTCCCCGACAAACCCGATGTCAAGCTGTTCACCGGTAGTAGGGCATTTCGAATACATTCTTTCCGCGCGGAGAATATCTTTGCCGGAAATAGACATTGCCTTGCCGCCAGCGGCATGAGCCTGACTGACTAAATCACGGTTCACATGATTATGTAACACGTCATCGACAATTTTAATAGTTTGTGCGCAGGTGTGACGAAGACCGTTGACAAATTTAACCTCAAGCTTTTGCCGGGTCAGCTCTGCAGAAATAGCTTTACCGCCGCCGTGAACCACGATGGGCAGCATCCCGATGCATTCCATTAACACAACATCACGCATTGTACTTTTGACCAGTTCCGGGTCTTCCATCGCGCTGCCGCCAAACTTTACAACAATTATTGCCTTGCGAAATTTCTGAATATAAGGCAATGCCTCTACCAACACTTTTGCTTTGTTAATCAAGTTGTCCATAGTTTATACCTGTAATGTTAATTGTCTTCGCTTGCTGAATAATATAAGGGTTTACGTTTTCAGCACAAGCAGTAAGTTGAAATTAATAAAAATTTAACCGCATTTCAACCCAAAATCAGGTTCTCACAGTTTGGCAAAAAATCTAAACCTGTTGTTGAAAGGCCTGATAAAACTAAAACAGCAGTCGAGTTTTTAGATGGAATATTACAGGCAGGACTTCTGAAGTTTTGAATAGATTTGTTGCCGACTTTGAAATACTTTCGGTCAAAATATGTTCCGGAAGCTGGATTTTAAGTGATTGTCCTGTAAATTACTAAAAAATTTATCACTAATTTACATTTTAAGGATAACTACTTATGGCTGAATATGAAGCAGTAATCGGGCTGGAAGTTCACGTCCAGGTCAAGACCGCGAGCAAAATGTTTTGCTCATGCCCGAATCGTTACGGCGAAGAACCTAACTCTCTGGTGTGTCCGGTATGTATGGGCTATCCGGGCGTGTTGCCGGTTCCGAACAAAGAAGCGATTATGAAAACAGTGGCGGCCGGCTTGATGACCGGTTGTGAAATCGCCAGATTCAGCAAATTTGACCGCAAAAGTTATTTTTATCCGGATATGCCGAAAAATTACCAGATATCGCAATACGACCTGCCGTTCTGTGAACACGGCGCGGTAAAAATTTACGGGAAAGGTTTTTCCGGAGCCGACATCGGCGAAAGAACTATCGGCATCACTCGCATTCACCTGGAAGAGGATGTCGCCAAACTAACCCATTTCGCCGGCTACAGCGGCGTTGACTACAACCGTGCCGGGGTGCCGTTAATGGAAACCGTCAGCGAACCGGACATCCGGACTCCGGACGAAGCTTATGCTTATCTGACGGCGTTGAAACAAATCATGCAATATGCCGGAATTAGCGATTGCGATATGGAAAAAGGGCAGATGCGTTGTGATGTAAATATTTCTATTCGTCGCAAAGGAGCGGAGAAATTCGGCACTAAAATTGAAATTAAAAATTTAAACAGTTTGCGTGCGATTCACCGTTCACTAGAGCATGAAATCTGGCGTCAGGAACAGGTAATTGAAGCTGGCGGCTCGCTCCAGCAGGAAACTCGCGGCTGGAACGACGACCAGGGAGAAACTTATCTGATGCGCACGAAAGAACATGCGCACGACTACCGGTATTTTCCCGATCCGGATTTGATGCCGATAACGTTGACTGACAGCGAAATTGATACCATCAGGCAAAATCTTCCGGAACTGCCGGAAGCCATGCGCGACCGGTTTGTCCGGGATTACGACCTCACGCCGTATGACGCGGAGGTGCTGACTCAAGACAGACATGTCGCCGCCTACTTCAATCTTGGCGCCAAACTGGTTAAAACACCAAAAACTCTGGCGAACTGGATTATTTCTGAACTGCTGCGGGAACTGGCGAATGCGAATATTGCCATCAGTGAATGCAAAATTGCTCCGGAACAATTCGCCGGAATGTTACAACTGATTGAAAATCAGACCATCAGCGGCAAAATCGCCAAAGATGTTTTCGCGGAAATGTTCCAAACCGGCAAAGACGCGAAAGTCATTGTTGAAGAAAAAGGTTTGGTGCAGGTCACGGACAGTTCGGAGATTGAACGTTTTGTCGAGCAGGCTATTGCGGCCAATCAACCGCAGGTGACGCAGTATCAGGAAGGCAACGATAAAGTCCTTCAATTCTTCGTCGGGCAGGTTATGAAACTCAGCAAAGGCAAAGCCAATCCGCAAATGGTGGTGGAACTGTTGCGAAAAAAACTGGACTAGCAGTAAAAACTGGCGGAATTGATTTTATGGTAGACGGAAAAATCACCAAGGACATTATTATCCGGGATTTTCTGACGCTTGGTATTTGTTCCGGTGATACTATTTTGCTGCACAGCTCATTAAAAAGCCTCGGGCGGGTCGAAGGCGGCGCCGATACGGTGATTGATGCACTGCTTGAACTGTTGGGCGAAGAAGGCGCGTTGCTTATGCCTTCATTTCAAAGTGGTTCAGAATTTTATCTGGTGGACCGCGGTTGCATTTTTGATGTCAGAACTTCGCCGTCAGAACTTGGTATTATCACCGAAACTTTCCGGAAACGTCCTGGCGTTATCAGATCACTTAATCCGACACATTCTACCGCCGGCACAGGAAAGCAAGCGGCGCAATTATTGTCCGGACATGAAAAATGTCAAGTGTCTTGTGGCTTCGGTTCGCCATACTGTAAAATTATTCAGGCACATGGCAAAATTGTTTTGCTCGGAGTCGGGCATCAATCCAATACCACATTGCATTTTGTCGAAAACACTAATGGTGCACCGACGGTTTGCAGTGTGCTCTATCAACCGGAAGTTATTGATTCAAGTGGAAACAAAATAGTTGTTCCAACTTATCCGCACATGCCGAAACTTGGACGCGATTTTTCCCGTGTTGAACCGTATCTGCTGGAAGCTGGACTGCAAATTAACGGTTGCGTTGGACAGGCGGAAACCAGAGTCATCAACGCATACGGGATGAATCAGCTTATCGGCGGAATTATCCGCCAGAATCCCATGCTGCTTATTGTTCCGTTTAATCCGGGTTCAGAAACTGGTGATGGATTTAACGCTGTTCCATAACGGGCTGGCCAGGTCAATTTTCTTGCGTTCTCTGGTCGCCAGCGAAATCGGAACGTTAGTGAAAAAATCGTTCCAGTGCCCGACCACCATGTCGGTGCGCCCGGCCATGGCGGCATGTACCGCGTTCTGCGCCAGCATGATGCAGAATACCGCATCAGTGCCGAACGCCGGCAGGCTGCGAATCATATAGCTGGGGTCAAAATATTTCAGATTGACTTCAATGGACTTCGCTTTAAAATATTCCTGAATTTTATCTTTCAGCAGCAATCCGATATCTTCATGCAGTTTATTTCCGGAAGCATCAGTTTTACTGAGAGTTTCGGCAAACAACTCCTGTCCGGCGCCTTCGGCAACGATAATGACGGCGTGCTGCTTTTCCGCCAGGCGTTTTTCCAGGCTGGTCAGAAGGGAATCCGGCGCGCCGCCGTTCAACTGAAATTTTTCCTCCGGAACTAGACAGTAATTGACATGCGAGTTGGCGAGCGCCGCATAAGCGGCAATGAAACCGCTGTCGCGTCCCATAACTTTAATCAAACCGATGCCGTTGTATGCGCCTTTAGCCTCGTTATGAGCGGCGGTTATCACTGGATTGGTGGCATAAACCGCCGTTTCAAATCCGAATGATTGGTCAATGAACCCGATATCGTTATCAATGGTTTTAGGAATGCCGATTACGCTGATGGAGAGTTTACGTTTTTTGATGACTTGCGCGATATCGTGAGCGCAACGCAATGTGCCGTCGCCGCCGATGCAGAATAAAATATTGATATTCATCCGGACGAGGGTGTCCACCATTTTTTCTTCATCCTGGCGGCCGCGTGACGAACCGAGCATAGTACCGCCGCTTTCGTGGATGTTGTCAACATTTTCTTCGTTCAGAATCACCGGTTGCAGTCCGAACGACGGAATCAGTCCGCGGTAACCGTAACGAATGCCGTAAACGACGGGAACTTTATATTGCAGAATCAGTGTCCGGGTGAGACCTTTGATGACATCGTTAATTCCGGGGCAAAGTCCGCCGGCAGTAAGAATCGCGGCTTTTGTCCAGGACGGATCATGAAAAATTTCCCGTCGCGGCCCTGCCTGTTCGAAGGTAGGATTTGTAGTGTTGTCTTTGCTGAATGCGGCAAGTTCTTCACTGCTTGACGGATAAAGCACGTCCGCATCGTCGTTGATAAAGTTAGCCTGTTTCAGCGGAGAAACAATTCCCGGACTGCCAAGTTGTTCAACCGAAAAATCTTTACTGTCTATTTTATTTACTGACATATATCAAAGTCTCCTGAAAATTATATAAATGTTGTTTGCGCTGCATTATAGCCCTGTGCGGCAAAAAGCTTATAATATATCATAAAAATGATAAAATTGGTGTCAATTCCAGAAAAAATAGCTAAATTAGATAAAATGCAGCAGGTGCGGCATCCGGAAAAAGTTTTAACGCATACTAACTTGAAGCGCAGGCGACGGAAACAGAAAATGAATTATTTTTTAGTGGTAGCAATCTGCATTGCCATTGCAGTAACGTTGGCGGCGGCAAGCGGAAAATTACAATTTCAGTTGACCGATAAACGCGCCTTCCAACTGGTCTGCCTGCTGGCGGCAGTGACGGGAACAGTTTATTTTCTACTGACACTTTACAAATACTACGCAATGCATTTTGGCTTGTGGGATTTCGGAATCTATGATTCAATGCTGCATAATACCGCTTTCGGAAAAGGTTTTATGCGGGACTACCGGGGACCGTTCGACCATTTTTCGCCGGCAATACTGCTGCTGGCGCCGTTTTACTGGATATTCGACAGCCCGGTCGTGCTGATAGTATTTCAGGCCGCGGTAATGGCGGCAGCGGCAGTTCCATTGTTTCTGCTGGCAAAACATTACTCCCGGAAACCGGGAATACCGTTATTGTTGACGGCAATGTATCTTTTAAACCCGTATTATTCGCGGATTGCTTTATACGATTTTCATATTGAATGTCTGTTTCCGCTGGTATTTTTCACCGCCTGGCTGGCTTATGCGCGACATAAAATGAACGGGTTTATGATTCTGCTGATATGCGCTCCGTTGATAAAAGAGGATTTCATAATTCCGCTCGGCGCCTGCGGATTATTTCTAGGGTCGCGCAAGCAAACTTTGCGTTATGGCATTATCTGCCTGTTGGCTGCCGGGCTGTGGACACTGTTTGTCTTGAAACTCTGGTTTCCGGCAATGATGGAGGCCAATTATCAGCATTACGGGCGTTTTCTGCCGTTGCTCGGCGCAACGCCGGGCGAAACTTTCGAGAATGTGCGGGTGATTCTGCAACAGTGCTTCAGCAGAAATTCACTGGCGGTGCTGGTCAGTGTCTTAATGCCGTTTGCTTTTCTGCCGCTGTTTTCCTGGCGAGGATTTATTCTGTTGCTGTGTCCGGTGGTTTTCGTTCATTTTTGCTCAACTTTTGCTCACCAGCAATTTTTAATGAGCCATTATTCTTCAGCGGTGATTGCAGTAATGCCGGTGGCGGCGTTGTTCGGCTGGCGGCGCTTGCGGGCAAAAGCCAGGCGATGGCAGTTCAGCAAAAATCAAACCGGTCTGATTTTCCGGCTGGCAGTATTTATGACTTTGCTGACGCATATTGTTTTCTGCGAGCTGCCCGGAGTGAAATTTTATAATTATATTGCCCGTTACCGTCCGCAATTTCAGTTCGGCATCCTGTCTGTTCCGCTGTGGAATTACTGGTTCGTAAATCAGGATCACGCATTGCTGTTTCATGAATTGCGGAAACAGATACCGGAAAATCTGACGATTACCGCGCAAAACAATCTAGGTTATTTTTTTGTTCGCAACCGGAAACTTTATTCTATTCCCGGACCGCCGGAAGGAACAGATGTGTATATATTTGACACAAAAACGTTTACCGGCTATGATGGTGTTGATAATATGAACAGGCTGGCGACAGCGTTGAAAAACAATAACAAATATAAATGTCTTTTTAGTCAGGACGGACTTTACATTTTTGCCGGGAAGAGTATTTTGTTGAACGATAAAAATTAACCAATAGAGAAGATTAAGTATGAATTATTTTTTATCTGCGGGGTTTTGTCTGCTGATTGCATTGGCTGGAGCTGCCGGATTGATGCGGCTTAAATTTCTGCCGCAAAATCGCCGGACTGAATTCCGCATTGTAATTATTGCCTGCATGACATTTTCCTTGATTTATGCATCGCTTTCCTGTCTGCGTTATTACCAGATGATATACGGGTTGTGGGATTTCGGGCACTATGAAGATGAGATTAGAAACATGGCCGTGTTTAACGGATTTCTAAAAGGAAGCGGCGGTTACTGTGAACATTTCGTTCCGCTGATTGCCTTCTGGGTGCCGTTTTACTGGATATGGGACAGCCCGTATATGCTGTTGATTGGCCAAGCAGTGCTGTTGGGCGCGGCCGGCATCCCTCTTTATTTTTGCGCTAGTAGAATGTTGAAAGCGCCTGGCTGGCCATTGCTTATTGTATTGATGTATCTGCTTAATCCATATCTGTCACGTTTCACGCTGTACGAATATCATATGGGTTGCTTTTATCCTATATTGTTTTTTTCTGCATGGATTGCCTATTTGCACCATAAAAAATGGCTATTTCTGGCGCTATTATTTTCGCCAGTACTGGCCAAAGAGTCATTCTGCATTGTAATTATTGCCGTCGGACTTTACCTGTGCTCCCGGAGAAAAAGTTTTAAACTCGGTCTGACCTGTCTGGGGCTGGTAGTCTTGACAGCGCTCTTTATTTTATACATTTGGTTTCCGCATATCATCCCGTTGCATTATCAACACGTTTCTCGTTATCCACAAGTCTTTGGCAGTTCGGTTGCCGCAACTTTCGAAAATATTATCAAAATCGCCGGAATTATTTTTGCTTCAGACAGCCTGGCGGTAACAATCAGTCTGCTGTTGCCATTCGCTTTTCTGCCGCTATTGTCATGGCGAATATTTTTTCTGCTATTTATGCCGGTCGCTCTCAGTCAAATCTGTTCAGTTCACGGACATCAGCATCTGATAATGAGTCATTATTCTGATGTTCTTATTCCACTGCTACCGCTAGCGGCGTTACTGGCTCTGGTCGGCGTTAAACGCTTTAAAAACTGTACGGTGCGGCAGCGGCAGTTTGCATTTGCACTTTGTTTCACCCTGCCACTAACGGCTAACATAATGTACTGCGAAATGCCGCAGTTGAAGTATCACTGTTATATACCTGTGTACCGTCCAGAGCGTCAGCTTGGAATAATGTCGCTGCCGTTTAATACGAAAGTTTTAAGCTATCCGCGAGCCGGAGTATTCCATGCAATTAAGGATTCTATTCCACTTAATTATTCGGTTTGTGCTCAAAATAATCTGGCGGTCTTTTTTATGCGGCACAAAGCGTTTTACTGGCTGACCAAACCGGAGAACCCGGACTTTTATGTGTTCGATTTAAAGTCATTTGATGGTTTTGATTCTGTAGAGGTGTTACACGCCCTGATTAAAAAAGTTGCAACTGATCCCGGTTATGTCAATATTTACAATGTCGACGGCTTTCTCGTTTTCTGCCGGAAAAGCCTGCTTCCAAAACAGGCAGACACGCTTTCGGCAAAATAGAATGCAATACGCACGAAGTTATTTTCTTTTGAATTTGACGAGAACGCGCTGTCCAAGGATTAAATCTTTTTCGTCAATGCTGAGAATGCACTCCGTGGTTCTGACATCATTTTTTTCCTGCGCTTCGTCAAAGGAGAGCCGCTTCGGTCCAAGGTAGTTGCCGATTTTCAAGACTTTTCCGGTATAGACCTTATTTTCCTCGGTGTCGAGAATAATATCGGCTTGGGTGCCGGGTTTAATTGACCGGATGAATTTTTCTTCAATCTCTGCCCGGACCACGAACGGCAGGTCGGGAACGAATAGAAACAGCACGGTTACATTGAGGGTACTGATTCCATAGCCGGGCATAACGTCGCACCGCAGGATTTTACCATCATCCGGCGATCTGATGATTTTCAGTTCCATATCATATTCAGCTTGTTTCTGTCGGGAAATGGAAACCTGAGCTTCGGCTTCGGCTACTTTAATTTCCGCTTCCAGCCGGTTTACCTTATCTTTGTTTTCGTCCCACTGCTGCCGGGAAATAACATTTTTTTTAATCAGGCTGTCGGAACGCAACCATTCTCTCTGCGCCGCTTCCAGTGATACTTTCAACGGTTCGATTTTTTTTAGCGCCAGCTCAGCTTCGGCTTTGCAATACATCAAGTTAAGTTTTTCTTTGATATCGTCGAGCTTACAAAGAATCTGCCCTTTTTTGACTTTTTGTCCTTCTTCAACCAGTAATTCACGCACAACGCCATCCTTGCTGGCGGAAAGTTTCACAATACTGCCTTCAACGTCAATTCGGCCGCGGGCAAAGGCAATATATGGCGATTCTTGAACCGGTTTGGCCGGGATATTAATTTTTTGTTTGGAATACGCCCATTTGTAAGTAAAAAATCCGCCGGTTCCGACGATGGCAATAATTATTCCTGCGGCAAAAATTCTTCTTTTTAATTTCTTCTTTTTCATTCAGTAAAACCTCCGTTTTCATCTTTGGTTATAACGCCGTCTTCAATTCTGATAACTCTATCGGCATGCGGCAGCAGCCGCGCGTCATGGGACACCGCAAAGATTGTGGCGCCATGAATTTTTGCCGCTTTATGCAAAAGACTGATAACAATCTGACCGTTTTCTTTGTCCAGCGAACTGGTTGGTTCATCCGCGAACAGGAACGCGGGTTTTTTTGCCAGAGCGCGGGCAATGGCAACGCGTTGTTTTTCCCCGCCGGAAAGCTGCATGGGCTTCAAGTGCATAACTTTCGTCAGGCCAACTTCACCTAATACTTCTTTGGCAATAGCATGGGCTTCATCCTTGCTTTTATCAAGATATTTCAGAACAATCAAAATTTGTTCCAGAGCCGTCAGTGAAGAAAATAGATTAAATCCTTGAAAAATGAATCCAAAATGATCAAGCCGGAATTTTTCAATTGCCCGTGGTGACAATTGCCATAAATCAGTCTCATTGATGTGGACAGAACCGCTATCCGGCTGGAGCAGGCCGCTGATAACCGACAGCAAAGTGCTTTTACCGGAACCGGACGGTCCCATAATCAACGTCAGTTTGCCGGGATAAAGATCTAAAGAATTACCTTTCAAAACATGATTCACAATTCTTCCGCTGACGTAAGAACGATTGATGTCTTTAATCCTGATTGTTGGCTGATTATTTATATTTTTAAATGGAGTATGACTCATCGCAACAGCTCCGCCGGTTCAGTTTTGTACAATATAAGCAACGACAGCAAGCCGGAAATCATCGCAATCATAATCAGGATTACTGAAGACGCCAGAATAAACCACCAGGGAATATTGAACGCCAGTTTATAGTAAACCGCGATATAGGAAAAGACATAAGTCATTACCCAGGCAATCAACAGTCCTGCCAGCCCGACCCAGAAAGATTGTTCAAGCACCACCATGGACAGAGCACGTTTGGAAACGCCCAACGCTCGCAGCGCGGCATATTCTTTCATTGCGGCCAGCAGCGCCGAGCGGAGCGATTGATTGGTGATAGCGACGCCAATAAACAGCGCCAGCAGTGACAGAAAAATAAATGTCAGGCTGTTCGGCGATTCAAACAACTGCCAGCGTTGAGATTTCCAGAATAAACTTCTCTTGGACCAAATTTTAATTTTATCGTTCTTCCAGAAAGACTTTTCCAGTTGTTTCACCACCTCGTCCGCCTTTTGCGGGTCTTTGATTCTGACCATCAGATACTGCACCCATTTTGAAGTTGTCAGGTATTGAAAAGTGTAGGAGGACGAAAATACGAACCCGCCGCGGTCATTTTTGTACCCATCTGTAATTCCAACAATTTTTACCCGTTTCTTGCTGATTTCGGTGTAGTCGCCGATTTCAAGATTGAGGTTTTTCGCAAAGGACCGGTCAATCACCACGGTCATCGGTTCATCCAGTTTTTCGCCGAACTCCAGCAAAAATTCCTGCGGCATGAGCAGACCGCTTGCCGGGTCAGTTTCTACACCGAACAGCGGAACCCATATTAACTCGCCTTCATAGGTACGTCCGTTGCACCAGGCCCGGAGAAACGGTTTTACGGAAACGACTTCCGGATTCATACGCAGGTAGTACTCATTTTTACGGTCAACGCTGCGGCCGTACTCGAATGTTTTCAAATTGCTGTCAGATATCCATAAATCGGCCTGAGAACTGTTGAGAATCGCCGTCATGGACAACGAGAATCCGAGCATCAATCCGGTCTGGATGTAGATAAGCAATGCAGAAAAGCCCAAGGCTAAAACTGCGGCCAAATATCGCCGCCACTCATATATAAGACTTGCCCGCGCCAGAGAAACCATTTTTATCCAGTAAATTTTTTAAATTTGCCATCTGCAAGCACAAAATATATAACAGAAAAACCTTCAAACCATATTTCATGCCGTCAACTAAAACAACCATCTTCTTATCATAAGTATTATTTGTCATTTGTCAACGGTTAAAAAACCTAATTTTGGTCTATTACCTGGCACAAACCGGCATCGGTTGATTAACCACTGCTTTTGATTAAAGGTTTAAGTGCAAATCTAAAAATAATATCCGACTCAGGAACTGTCATAAAATAACTTATGTCTTTCTCTGTTCTTTCGTTCAAATTTCTTAGAATAATTTATTTATTTGGCGGGGCGACTAACTGGTTCATATCCAGCCAGTGCTTGAACATAATTTTTGTTTTTTTCCGCAGGTCGGCGACAATATCCGGTCCGAGCATAAACGGAGTTTCTCCATCTGGAGTTTTTGCATGGAAAATCAATTTACAGTCAGAAGTTTCCAGCAGATTTGCCAGTCGTTCACAGTTTTCAATTTCCGAACGCATGATGCCGTATAATTCTGCGCGTTCAACTTCCACTAAAGAATAAAGGTCAGTCATATTGGCATATTTTGTAAGTTTGTCTTTCATCGTTTCCAGATAAACCTGAAAATTGGCGCAGTTACGAATATTTTTCATTAAACAAAGCAGAATATCAAGCGAGGCAATCTCATCTTTAAGACGCACATCGCGGCTGCGTTCATACGCCCTGGTCAATGCTTGTTTAGCTTTCGCATATTCTCCACAGACAAAATCAATGTCCCGGTTAAAATGTTTCAAGTGCTCCATCGCGTCAATAGAACGGCTTCCCTGGCAATTCAGCAAATCGAGATTCTCGTGGGATTTATTGACTTGAAACACATGTTTAATGTAGTGAGATTTTTCATCTTCAGTCAAAGATTCCGGCAGTACTACAAACGGTCTGGTCAACCAGCGTTGAGCCAATACGCCGAGGAAAATCATGTTCATCCCGCGATCATATTTTTTCATAAGTTCGCCAGCTCGTGAAATATTCCACCAGGCGGCAATCACATCATCCGCGTTTCCCTCCCCGTATTGTCCGGTTGCAAGCTTTTTCAGAATATCAATTTTATGCAAAAAGCTGCAACTGGGATTTCTCACCATGTCGCCGATTGCTCTGATTAATACCTGATCACCATTCCAATTCGAACCATACATTGTCGGATAAGTGAAGAAAGCAATATTTCTCTGTTTTTTGGCAAATGCATCGCTCATGTGTTCAATAATTTCGACCGGATTAGCCAAACCTTTAAGCGGATAAAGCGGAAAGCTGATTTGGCGGCCGGTCAAAGTACGGTCATTGCCGTTACCGGCGCCGATATGAACATAAAACCCGCTTTTCTCATCCTGAGCCAGCAAGTCTTTTTGTTCGCGCGAGCTGACATTACCTCCGGTGTATATCTTGATATTGGTTTCGCCCCGTACTGCTTCACTCAATTTTTTTATCCTGTCGGCGAAACTGATATTCCGGCAAAATTCCGGACCGTTTGGAGAGTTATAAAGTCCGTCAGACCAACATATTCCAGCCGCGCTGTCATTGGTGCGGAGAATTACGACATCTAACAC